>JBGSME010000879.1:0-3823 GCA_041740335.1 Bryobacteraceae bacterium
GGCATCGCTGCCGCCGCCGGGCATAAGGTCAGTAAAACCGATTTCGGAAACGCTGGAGAGATTGGGGTTGGCGACCCATTTCGACTCGGCAACCGAATCCATGCGGAGGGTGCGCCAGCGAATACCGGCGAGGATGAACTCATGCTCGCGCCAATCGACCGAAGGCGGGTCATACTGATCGCTAATGACCCACGTGCCGTTGTCGAGTTTGAGGATCAGGCGCAGAAGACGGAAACCTGCCTGCTTGGAGCGCCAACGGATTCGGGACTGGCCGCTGAGGTCGATTGGACCGGATTTGTGGCGGAGCGAAACGGCCCAATTGGCCGGGCAATCGCCGGACCAGATGTAGAAAGGGTCGTCGGCGGGCTGATCGTGGTGGCTTTTTTTGATACCAGCTTTGCCAGGCCCGTGCAGGGAGAGTGCGAGGGCGGGGTTTGACAGGTGGGCAGAGGTCACGGGTTTTTCGGCAGGCGACTGTTTCCAGTCTTCGCGAAACAGGAGCGAAGGGCGAGAGGGGGCCTGCTGTTGCGCAGCCACCAGAGGTAGGATAGTCAGGAGCAAGACGATCGCCGTCAGGACATGCACCCAGATACTGTAACACCGCCGGGTAGCGATGGGGGAGGACGGGCGAGTTTGCCCAAGGAGACACAGCATGAAGGCTTGGCGCGTAGAGGGATGGGGAGAACCGGAGACGATGGTACTCCGGGATGTGGCAATTCCCGAACCGGCACCGGGAGAGGTACTGGTGCGAAATCGGGCTGTGAGTCTGAATTTCTTCGATGTGCTTCAGATCCAGGGGAAGTATCAGGTAAAGCCGGATTTTCCGTTCACGCCTGGGGCGGAGTTGGCAGGAGAAGTGGAGGCGACGGGTAGGGACATCACGACTTGCCGTGTGGGGGATCGCGTGATTGGGGCACCGATGTTGGGCGCGCTCGGTGAATACTCCATTTGCGCCGAGCACAGGGTATTTCCGATGGCGCGCGAGATGAGTTGGGCCGAGGGAGCGGCTCTACCGATTGTCTATCAAACCTCGTTTTTCGGACTAAGGGAGCGGGGGCAACTACGGCCGGGCGAATGGCTACTGGTGCATGCGGGGGCGAGCGGAGTGGGGATGTCGGCGATCCAGATCGGGCGGGCATGGGGAGCGCGTGTGATCGCGACAGGTTCGAGCCAGGAGAAGCTGGCGTTTGCGCGGGCGCAGGGAGCCGAGATCGCGCTCGACTACACCGATCCAGGATGGGTGGAGGAGGTGAAACAGATCACTGGGATGGTGGGGCGGGGCGCGGGTGGAGGGGTGGATGTGATCTATGATCCGGTGGGCGGAGACGTGTTCGATCAGTCGACCAAATGTATCGCCGCGGGGGGGCGCCTCCTGGTTGTTGGTTTTGCCAGCGGGCGGATTCCTTCGATTGCAGCCAATCGGATCCTTCTGAAAAACATGGCGGTGGTGGGAGTCCTATGGGGAAATCATGTAATGGCGAATCCCGGGTATGCGCGTGACACGCATGCGGAATTGTGCCGGATGTACGAGGCAGGACAGATCCGGCCGGTGATTGCGAGAACTTTCCGATTGGACGAAGCAATCGCGGGGATGCGTGCCTTCTCCGAACGGAGAGTCATGGGCAAGATTATTTTAGAGATGTAGCGGGACCCCGGGCCGCGAGTGTGGCTTTGCCGGCGGCCGGAACGCGCGGATTTGAGTAGTTGGTGAGGGCGACGCCGGATAGGACTCCGGAAAGGCCGAAGTTTACGAATGCAGCGGCTTTTTCGGCCTTCGGGCCGCGGCGGAGCAAGAAGTATTGAACGCCTAGCGAACCTCCGGTGATGGCGGCTTTGATTGCGATGCTTCGATAGTGGAAGCGTCCATCGGGTCCACGGAGGAGAGGATTTGCTTCATAGCGGTGAAAGGAAGAATGGGTGTCGAGCGCGCTGGCCGTGAGAATGGCGAGGACACTGGAGCGCCAGAATTTAGAGCGGGGTTTTGTGGGGTGCTCGAGAATGGGGGATAGGGATCCGGCCGACAGGGGTGCGATGAGCACTAAGACGGTTAGGAGAGCTGGTGTAAGGCGATTCATGGCGTCTTGCTCTACTTTTGCCATACAAGTCGGTGACACTCAAGAACCAATTTGCGGTTAGTCTATGCCGTACTCAACACAACGGTGTACGCAGAATCGATGAGCGGCGAGCCGTAGTTCGAGAAGGAGCCGGTGGTGTGTTAGATTGGATATTCCGCATAGACAGGTTTCATGTCAGTCCAGATCTTCCTTCAAGGAAAACTAGTCGGAATCGAGAGATTTATCGGCGCGGAGGTGTGTCCGGAGTCCGGGCAGAGTTCGAGTGCCGGAGAAGAAGAGGTGGTGGGGCGATGCCGATGGATCGCGCTGCTTGGCGAAGTACTGCCCAGGGCGATACTGGCGGAGCTCGGGTTGGCGCGGGTGCTGCTGGGTTGGAGCGGGGGAGGCGGATTTTTTCTTGTATTGCCGCAGGAGAATCTGGAATCGGCGCAAGAGATATTGGAGGCGGCGGATGGCGAGATTCGAGATCGCAGCGGCGGGTTGGTGCGGTTGGCGTTCGGGTGGACGGAGAACCTGGGTGACTGGCTTACGGTCCGGAAGCGTTTGAACGAGGCCCTCTTCCGGGCGGTGCAAACGGATCGAGCGACGGGAGCGGAAGGATACTTCGAGGCTCGCGCGGAGGGCGAGGGCGGACAAGACAAGGCGTATTTCGGGGAATTGGGACGGGCGTTGCGGGAGGCGAAGACGGCGGGATGGGATCGGGAGAATCCGGGCCGGGTGGTAGTGGACGGTGGGAAACATCAGTGGACGATTGGAAGCGGGGACGACGGAATCGCGATCATGCGGCACGCCGCGCCATCGGAAGAGGGTGTGGGCGCGGGTTCGACGGGTGAAATGGCAAGCCGGAGCCAAGGACGGCAGCGTTGGGGTGTTTTGCGCGGGGACGTAGACGGATTCGGTTTTCGGATGCGGCGGGTGCAGTCGGTAGAAGATTACGTGCAGCTATCGGTGCTGTACAGGCAGTTTTTCGCCGGCGAGTTGGAGATCCAATGTTCGATGGCGGATTACTGGCGTCGAGTGACGGTGTTGTACTCCGGCGGAGACGACTTTGCCGTTTACGGCGCGTGGGACGCACTGCTGGGGCTGGGGCGGGAAATGCAGAGGTTGTTCCAGCGATTCGCGGAGACAAACCTGCAGGAGTTGGCGGGGCCGGAAGGCAAGACGATCACGATGTCGCTCGAGTTGGCGGGTGAAGATGAAGGGCTTGCGGAAGTGTATGCCCGGGCGGGACGGAGCCTGGAAATCGCCAAATCGTCGGACCGGGATTGCGTGCGGTTCTTCGGGGCGACGGTGGAATGGCGGCAGATGCAGCACACGGGCCAGTTGAAGGATATACTTTTGCGGATGGTGCGGGAGTTCGGATGTCCGACAGAAATCCTGGCTGAGCTCAGTGGGTTTTACCGGGATAAGCCTGTAACCAGCGGGCGGCCGGACCGGCCGTGGCGATATCACCGGCGGCTGGGTGTGATGTTGGGTGAGCACAAGGATCGGGAGTTGCAGCGGCTCCAGAAAGCGCTGATTTCCGATATTGTGGGCAAGAGCCCGACGCAGGTGAAGTTACGTCCGGTGGGTCTGGTGGCCGTGGAATGGGCGCGGCAACTGATCGAGACGTCGGCCAATGGCGGCGGCGGGCAGGAAGTGTAGGAGAGATATGGCAGATCAAGAGATGGCTGAGAATCCGGAACAGGAAAAGAGTGTAGCCGCGGAAACAGCAGCGCCGGAACCGGTGACGCCGGACGCAGCGCCGC
>JBGSME010000880.1:0-2667 GCA_041740335.1 Bryobacteraceae bacterium
TTCCTTCTGGGGAGCAATTCCCCGCCCGGCCCCCCCAACCCCGTCCCCCAACCGATTGTTGCTCGCCGGCCTCAGGCACTGTCACCAAGGGCTCCTAGGCGCTATACTCAGTGTTCGTCTTTTCTCACAGGAGACTGGCCCAAGGGAGGCCGGATCCCTAAAAGGAGGCTTGCTTGGCTGAGGGCGTTCTCGGAATTGGGCTTCTGATCTTTCTGGCCCATTTCTTTACCGCGCTGTTCCAGCGCACTCACATCCCCGATGTCCTGCTGTTGACGTTGCTCGGCATCCTTCTTGGCCCGATTACCGGAGTCATTACTCCGGAAAAACTCGGTCAGGTCGGCGGCCTGATGAGCACGATGGCGCTCGTCATCATCCTGTTTGAAAGCGGGATCTCTCTCAAGCCGGACGTCTTCATGAAAGCGCTTCGCCCCACCGTGAAGCTCACCCTCTCCACGTTCTTCGTCACCGCCGCCGCCGGATTCGTCGTCGCCAAATACGTGCTCGACACCTCCAGCATGATGGCGCTGATGACCGGCTGCATCCTCGCCGGCACCTCCGCCGCCGTCGTGATCGCGCTCGTAAAGGGTCTGAAGCTCGGTGAACCGCTGTCTACCGTACTGGTGATGGAATCCGCCTTGGGCGACGTGCTCATGATCGTGCTGTTAATCGGCCTCATCCAGGGCGCGGTTTCGGGCGAAGTGCATGCCGGGCGCATTGTCGGCTCCGTGTTCGCTTCTCTGCTCAGCGCCGGGCTGATCGGAGTGGTCGGCGGCCTCGCCTGGCTGCTGGTGTTGAATGAGGTCCGGCAGTTTCCCAATACCGCATTCACCACGCTTGCCTACGTGATGATCCTCTACGGATTTTCTGACGTACTCGGATTCAGTGGCGGCATTTCCGCCCTCGCCTTCGGCGCCACTCTGATCAACTATGAGCTGCTCCCGCTCGCCCGCTTCGAGATTTTCCAGCAGCGGAAGTTGGGCCGCATCGATCAAACCGATGTTTCTTTCTTCAACGAAATCCTCTTCCTGCTGAAGACCTTCTTTTTCGTCTATCTCGGTGTTTCCATCCGCTTCGAAGATTGGCAGCTCGCCCTCTATGCGCTCGCCTTTACGCTGAGTATCTACTTGGCCCGCCTGCTGCTGGTCCGGTTAACCGTCCACCAGGAAAACGCCAGCTGGCATGACCTCGGGTTGGCCGCCGTCATGGTTCCCAAGGGACTGGTTTCCGCCGTCCTCGCCAGCATGCCGGTAGAGAGCAACCTGCCCGGCGCCACCCTCGTCCGCGAATTCACTTACATGGTGGTGCTCATCAGCATTCTGCTCACCGCCATCCTGATTCCCTTGATGCGGCGCAGTCCCATCCGCGGTTTCTACTTTTGGTTCTTTGAAGGGAAGGAACGGACCGGTTCCGATCAGGCCGCCGAAGAAGGAATGGAACACCGCTTTTCCAACCCCCACTGAGGTCTACGTATCCGATGCCGGCCGGCCGTAGTAATCGTACCGGTGCTCTTCCATCCAGCGATTCACCGGAGCCGTCGGATCGAACTCCGGAAGCGCTCCGGCCTCATCCCGCGACATCGCGATCACCACTTCGCGATGCGGCCACGAGATCTCCTTCACGCATTCGGACGGTAGCAGCACCCGGTGCCCGCTCCGCCATGACCCCATGTCCACCACCAGGCTTTCTACCTTCCACGTCTCTTCCTCCACAATCAGATCCACCATATGTCCCACCGCTCCGTCTGAACCGCGAACCCGGTACGTGATCACTTCACGGGCACTGCGCAGGTGAGGATCGCCTCCGCGCGCCGCATCCTTCGATGCAGGCACCGCCACCGGCATCGCCACCAGCGGCTCGATCGACCAATAGACTGGCCATCCGTAGTAGGACGACATCTCGATTTCCTGCTGCCTGGAAACAGGCTGGTGCGCGTCGATGTCCGGCTGATTCCGCACTTGCTCCCGCGTCAGTGTAACCGGAAACATGCGCTTTTCCCAATCCGGATGTCCCAGGCATGCCGGCGAAATCAAAACCTTCCGGCTGTGCAGCCATCCACCGGCCTCAGCCACCAGATAGCGCACCATCCAATGGCCGTCATCCACAAAGAAATTGTGAACGCTGCCGATATCCCCGTCCTGTGCGTGGATCGAGTAGCCCAGCAAGGAACATAAGCTCCGGATCATATTGGTTCACTCCGCACTCGCGGTGTCTAGTATAGCCTGTGACGCAAAGGCATGGAACCGCGCCAGCGAATCTCCGCCACACAGGTCGCTTTTCCCTTGTCGCGGCGACCCAATGAGTTCATAATTATCTTGGGTCCAACAGATCCGGTCAACCCGCACTGAGAGAGGAGTCCGTCATGGCGGATTTTTATCAAACGGGCGTGGTAACGACTCTGCATAGGCTCGCCTCCGGCCGCCTGGACAGACTCGAAGCCGAACTGGAACACTTTGCGCAAGCCCTTCCCATCGGCCTCGTTCTACCCGCGCTCTACAGTGAATTTGAAACACCGGCCATGGCCGGTATCGTCCAGAAACTGGAAGACGTCCCCTACATCCGCGAGCATGTAGTGGCCCTCGGCCGATGTAGCGGTGCGCAGTTTGACTCCGCCCGCGACTTCTTCCGGAACTGCAGGCAAAAAGTAACTTTCCTTTGGATCGACGGCCC
>JBGSME010000881.1:0-3455 GCA_041740335.1 Bryobacteraceae bacterium
TTCTCGCGGAGATCGAGTTCGCCGCCGCCTGCCGCCGGCTGATGGCAGACGCTGGACTTCGATCGCGACTAGCGGAAAACGACTTGGCCTGGCTGCATCGGACTCATTCCGTCGATCATGCCCGGGCGGTGCTGCAATCTCTGCTGAACTGAAGGCTGTTCTTGGCCGCTTTCTGAACCTTCCGTCCCCCAATTCGCTAAGTTAGCCTCTCACAGTTTCAAGCGAAGAGCGGCACCCCATTGCCGCAGCCGCCGGCCAGCCTCCTCGAGCGTCTCCAACTTCTTGCAGAAGCAGAACCGAATCAACCCGGCACCATCACTGGGATTCTCGAAAAAACTCGACCCCGGCACCCCAGCCACCCTTGCCTCGGCCAGCATCTTCCTCGTGAACTCGAGATCGCTTTCGAATCCGAAGTGCGATATGTCAGCCATCACATAGTAGGCGCCGCGCGGGATGTGCGGCTTGAAGCCAGCCTCCCGCAGATACGCCAGGAATAGATCCCTGCGCGCGCGATAGTTCTCGCCCAGCCCGGCATAGAAGCTCTCGCCCAATCCTAACGCCATCACCGCCGCTTGCTGCATGGGCGCCGGGGAATTCACGGTGAGAAAATCGTGCACCTTGCGGATGGAATCGGTCAAGTCCGGCGCAGCCAGCACCCACCCCACGCGCCAGCCGGTGACTGAAAACGTCTTGCTCATGGAGTTTACGAGAATGGTCCGCTGGCGCATTCCGTTGAGCGTCATCAATGGAACATGACGTTCACCGTCGTAGACGATGTGCTCGTAAATCTCGTCGGTAATCGCCAGCGTGTCGTACTCCTGGCACAGAGCCGCGATTACCTCCAGTTCCTCCCGCCGGAAAACCTTACCAGTAGGATTGTGCGGCGACGTGAGAATGATCGCCTTCGTGCGCGCGCTGAACGCCCGGCGGAGTTCGGCGGGATCGAAGGTCCAATCGGGCGGGCTCAGCCGCACCAACTTCCGCTCCGCCCCGCATAGCCAGGTATCGGGACCGTAGTTTTCGTAGTAGGGCTCGAAGACGATCACTTCGTCGCCGGGATTGGTGGTTGCGAGCAGCGACGCGATCATTCCTTCGGTCGATCCGCAGCAAACGGTAATCTCGCGCTCAGGGTCTATGGCGATCCCGTACTCGCGGGCGTAGCGATCCGCCAGCGCGCGCCGCAGATTGGGCGATCCCCAAGTGATCGTGTATTGGTTGTGCTCTTCCGCGATCGCGCGCCGCGCGGCTTCCTTGATCTCGTCCGGCGCGGCAAAATCAGGGAAACCCTGCGCCAGATTCACCGCGTCGTATTCTATCGCCAGACGAGTCATCTCGCGGATCACCGACTCGGTGAAATTACGGGTCCGGTGGCTGCGGAATCGCGACCGTCCTTCAGCGCCGGCCCGCGGCGCTACGGCCTCTTTGATTGGGGGAAGAGTTACTGGCTCCAATTGTCGAGCGTACACGAGCGGAGGCGGTTCCGTAAAGCCGCCGGTAGACGTCGGCGTTCCGCAGAACGCTCTGCACGTAGTTGCGGGTCTCTGAGAACGGGATGGTTTCGATAAATTCAGACGGTTCGCGGAACACCCCCCAAGTCTTCCAGCGATTGGCCCGCGTCGGTCCGGCGTTATATCCGGCCAGAGTTCTTACCCAAAGGCCGTCCTGCGAGTCGAGGATGCGCTTCAGATAGTAAGTGCCAAGGCGCAAGTTGAACTCCGGCTGCGTGAGCATCGATGTCGTAAAGCTGCGGATTCCCAACCTCTTGCTGAGATCGCGACCGGTGGCGGGCATGATTTGGGTGAGCCCGATGGCGCGAGCCCGCGAGACTGCCTCGGGGTCGAACTCACTTTCCTGGCGGATCAATCCCGCCACAATATATGGATCGATTTCATTGGCCTGGCTGTATTTTTCGAGCGATTCGCGATAGTACAACGGAAAGACAAGCTTCCAGAATTTGTCCGGCGCGTCCTCCAGGTGCCAGGTGAGGTACTTGCCCGAATACCCCTTCGCATAGCGCAGACCCTGCGCGTGCCGGCCTTGCCGGACCGCCAGTTGCGCCAGTTCGATGCCAATGAGATTCCGCTTCGCGTCGACGTTGGCCCCGAACCTCAATTCGAACTCTGCCCAGCTATCGATTCCGGCCGCAGCGAGATGCCCGGCACGCCGGATTCGCAACCGTGTGCCTTCATCCATCGCGAAGTCAGCCCCGGCGCCGGATTCGGAAAGCCCCGCCGCCGCCAACTGCCGCGCCGTTTCCACATCCGGCTTTTCTGTTGCGAGCACCGCCGAAGCCAGCCGCTCCCGGGACATTACGCCGTAGTAGTAGTTCGGATAACGGCTGGACACGGTCTCATAGTAGGCCCGAGCCTTGCCGAACGCGCGCTCCTGCTCAGCCACCCGACCGAGAAAATACATCGCCGCAGGAGCGTCTTCCGACTCCGGAAACATGTTCACCTGATCCAGCAACAGCGCGTTCGCGTCCGGGGAGCGCCGCAAATAGCGGCTCCAGGCGTACTTCCAGTGGCAATCCCCAGCTCTGTCGTCCCTGGCAAAAGTGGTGAAACAGACCTCGTAGATCGGCTCATACAGTTGGGGCTGATTCGCGATCAGGTACTGAGTCACCTCGCCCAACAGCGCTTCCAATCGCCACGGGGATACCGGATGCTTCGCGGCAAGTTCCCGCAGCGCCGCCGAATTCTCCGCCGCGCGGTTCAACCGCCGCGCCGCAGCCGCCATGAGATAGAGCCGCTCGGCGTCGAGCACCGCCTGGCTTACTTTGAGTGAACTTAGGTGTTGGAGAGCGCCCGCATAGTCCCGGGAGCGATAGCGTGCCGCGCCGATCCTGACCTGTGCGCGATCGCTGGCGGCGCCGGTGGCGTTGGGAATCAGCCGCGTCAACTCGGCCGCGGCTTCCTTCGCCCTGCCAGCCTCGATCAATTGATCGGCCCGTTCGATCCACGCCGACGGCATCTCCGGCGGGTAGTCCTTCCCGAGGGCCGTTTTCAAGCGCTCCATTGCCTGCCGCGCCGTTTCCGCTTCCGGCGATTTCGCGTATTCGAAAAAGACCGTTTGGTATTCGAGCGCCGCCGACTTCAGATTCCCAGCGGCCTCAAGCGCCAGCGCGTATAGATACCGGCCCTTCGCCTCCGGTACATCCTTGCGATGGGCCAGCAACAGCGCCGCGGCCGCATCGGCTTGATTCTGTTCCATCAGAATTTCGACCGACGCGAAGACGCCCGCTGCCCGATGCGGCGAAACCGGATTGTCTCTTCCGATCAGGCTCTTGAGAAATGGGAGCGCCTCCGGTTTGCGGCCCAGCGAGATCAGGGCCTGCGCGGCGCCGTACTCGGCGTGGTCGGCCAAGTGAGGCAGTTCCTTGCGTACCTGCTCGAAGCCCTCGAGCGCCTGAGGCATTCGCCTCGCTTCCAGATCCGCCGCCGCCAGCGCAAAGCGCC
>JBGSME010000882.1:0-8765 GCA_041740335.1 Bryobacteraceae bacterium
ATCTTGGTGCGCTCGCCGTAGCGCGGATGCGAGGGCCAGACACAGACGGTGATTTCCTCGGGGACCTTGAAAGCGAAATGAAGGTGATGGGAAGCCGAGGCAAACAACTTTCGCCAGTACTCCGGCGACGGGAATTGATAAAACGAGAAGTCGCCACAGACGACGGGGAAGACTTCGGAATATTCGGCGAGGCAGTTTTCCTCGAAACGCTTCTTACTCACACGGCCGCGGAACTGGTAGCGTTCCGGGGTGTAGATCTGCCCGATCCAGCCTTCGTATTTCCAGGAGCTGCCCCCGGCAAAGACACCTCGTTCGGCGGCGCGCCGCAGCTTCGCGGCAAGCTTTTCGCGAAACGCGGGCGGCTCGGGCTCAAACAGCCAAAGGTTTTCCATGCGCCGGAACCGCGATTTACCAGGCGGCGGCCGCGGCGCGAAATCCAAACGGATCGGCGGCCGATTCGATCACACCGGTGGGGCGCGACAGAATCAGCGCCGGAGACGATCCGCTGGCCCATTTCGAACGCGTGGAAACGCGGTGGCCGCGAGTGGAAAGGTCGCGCGCAACCGCGGCGGGGATGCGAACGTCGAGCAGCAGTTCGCCGCGCCCCATGGCGTGATTATCAAAGCTCGAAACCAGGTGGCGGGTTTGGAAGCGAGGGGCTTCCACGGCTTCCTCGATGCCCATGCCGAACTCGATGACATTGAGGATGAGTTGCAGGAGAGCCTGATCCTGATTATCGCCGCCGGGCGTGGAGAGAGCCATGTACGGGCGTCCGCCGCGAGTGACCAGCGTCGGGCTGAGCGTGATGCGCGGACGTTTGCCGCCGGCAAGCTCATTGGGATGCCCCGGCACCAGGAGAAAACTTTGGGCGCGCTGGGTGAGCGGAATGCCTGTGTCGCCGGCGATCACCGAAGGGAGCCATGCGCCACTGGGCGTGGCTGAGAACATGACGCCGTCTTTGTCGATCGCGTCCACGCAGGTGGTGTCGCGCGCCATCAGCGCATCGTCGATGCGAAGGAACACCATCTCGGCTTCGGCGGGATGATCGCCTTTGACGCCGGGAATCTTGCCGGGACGAAAATCGAGCGACCCGCGCGAACCCACTTCCACGCGGCGCTCAGTGGCGTATTCTTTCGAGAGCAGACGCTCGGCGGGGATGTTTGAAAACTTCGGGTCGCCGTAGTAGGTATCGCGATCGGCGTAGGCGAGCTTAAGAGCTTCCACTACGCGGTGCAGATATTCGGCGGAATTGTGGCGAAGCGAATGCAAGTCCCAACCTTCGAGAATATTGAGAGCTTCGAGAAGCGTGGGACCCTGGCTCCAGAAGCCGGGCTTATGGACTTCATAGCCGCGATAGGAAGTGGAGGCGGCCTCTTCCGGCTGCAATCGAAATGCTGCCATGTCCTCATACCGTAGGAGCCCATTGTGTTCAGTGACGAACCGGTCGATTTTATGGGCGATCTCGCCGCGATAGAAATAGTCGCGAACGGCGTCAATCGCGGCGGCGCGGGAAGCGCCTGCTTTGAGCGCATTCGATTCCGCTTCCACCATTTTGCGCATGGTCCGCGCGAGGTCCGGCTGGCGGAAGATTTCGCCGGGGTAAACCATCTTGCCGTTGGGCACAAAGACGCGGAGCGAAGTTGGCCATAAATCGAAGAAGCGCCGGGACCGGGCGATGGAGCCGGCGCGCATTTCGTCGATCGGCATGCCGTCGGCGAGTTCGATGGCGGGCTGTACGGCTTCCCGGAATGATTTTGTGCCGAAATGCTTCAGCGCCACCAGGACGCCGTCCACCATTCCGGGAACGAGCGCGGGCATCAATCCGGCCACCGGCACCATGCCCTTCAATCCATCGGGTTCGATGGAGTCGGCGAATACTTCGCCCGGCTGCATACGGCGGCTCCGGAAATACTCGGCGGTGGCGAGTTTGGGCATGGTGCCGATGCCGGCGATTGAGAAGACTTTGCCTTCCTTGGTGCGGATGAGAATGGGCGCCTCGCCGCCGAAGCCGAAGTGAGAATACTCGGCGACGGATCCGGCGAGCGTCATGGCGACACCTACATCCACGGCATTGCCTCCCTCATGGAACATGCGCAGTCCCACCTCGGTGCCATGGTCAGTACCAGCGGCGACACCGCCGCGAAGTCCTCGCGACGGGCGGCGGGCGAGGGGTTCACGGTCCTGCCCCCAAAGGCCGCTGAGAGCGAAAATGAGTAAGAACGCGGTGGCACGCATCGGCAACTCTAGCCCAAGTATAATTGAACCTTGCATTGCGAAACCCATCCCTCCCCCCAACTGCATGAGCGCGAAGATCCGCTGAGTCATGAACCGATGCTGTACTGTCCGGTATGCAGCGTTCGCCTTCAGGAATTGAAGTGCAAACTATCCTGCTCACAGTGCGGCTACTATTTGAGCTGCGCCGACTACTACTGAGATGCCCACCATCCCTGAACTTCTCGAGCGGTTCCGCCGCGGCGCGGAATTACTGTCGGTAGCCACCACCGGAGCCGGCAATCCGGAATTGGACTTCGAGCCCGCACCCGGCAAGTGGAGCGCCAGGCAGGTGGCCGCGCATCTGGCCGACGCCGAATACGTCGGCGCGATGCGATTCCGGCAGGTGATTGCGGAAGACAATCCGGCCATGGCGGCTTACGACGAAAAGGCATGGGCGGAACGGTTGAACCATCGCACTCGCAAGATTTCGCAAATCGTAGAGTCGTTCCGGCGTGTGCGCACCGACAACTACGAACTGCTGAAGGATCTTTCCGCGGAAACCTTTGAGAGAGGCGGCATGCATTCCGATCGCGGCAGAGTGACGCTGCTCGATTTACTGCGGATCTACGCCGAGCATGCCGAGGGTCACGCGCGGCAGATCATGGACGCGCGGCAGGCCTACAAGCAGTCGCGCGGCGCCTAGCCGGCGGCCTCAGTGGCCGATGGGCCGGATCAGCGAGAGGAATTCGTTTCGAGTTTCGCGTTGCCGGCGGAACGCCCCGAGCATGGTAGAAGTAACCGTGGAAGACTCCTGCTTTTCGACGCCGCGCATCATCATGCAGAAATGGCGCGCTTCACACACAACGCCGACGCCGCGCGGATTGGTGATGCCGCGGATGGCTTCGGCTACTTGCGCGGTAAGACGTTCCTGAACCTGCAGGCGGCGGGCGAAAACATCGACGATGCGCGGAATCTTGCTGAGCCCCACAACACGACCCTTCGGGATGTAGGCGACGTGAATCTTACCGAAGAACGGGAGCATGTGGTGCTCGCACATACTGTAGAATTCGATGTCTTTGACGATCACCATTTCGTCGTAGGCGACGTCGAACAAGGCGCCGTTGACGATTTCGCCGATGTCGGCCTGATAACCGGACGTGAGATAGCGAAGAGCCTTGGCGGCGCGGTCCGGGGTGCGCACGAGGCCCTCGCGGCGAGGGTCCTCACCAAGTTGCTGCAGGATGGAATTGACGTGCGTGGCGATTCCATCGGGTTGGGTGAGCGGAGGCGCCTTGGGCGCGGCTGATTTTTTCGTCATCTAGAAATTTGCTCGCAAGCCGGGTGTTTCGAAAATATTCCGTTTCGTTTCGAGGATGCGGACGCCGATGAGCGCGGGAAACGGCTCCGGCCGCCAATGCTCGCGGAGAAGTTTTTCCGCAAGACCGGCGAGGTTCTCGGTGGTCGGCACGGTTTCAGCGAAGGCGGGAAGGTCATTCAGATTTCGGGTACGGAAGTGGGGCATCAGCGCATGTTCAACGAGAGCGTCGAGCCGGCGCGTATCGACGATCATGCCGGTTTCTGGATCGATGGGTCCGCTAACGCAAACCTGCAAGGTGTAGTTGTGCCCGTGGCCGAAGGGATTGTTGCACTTGCCGTAAGTAGCTCGGTTTTCTTCTTCGCTGAGCGACGGCGCGTGCAGGCGGTGCGAGGCCGAGAATCGATACTGGCGGGTAAGGCGAATCATTCGGCGTAGTCGACGAAGAGATCGTCGGTTTCCCAGAGACGAACGTTGACAAGCCGCGCGCGTCCGCCGGTGAACGAGGGCGCCAGCCGGCGCCAGATTTCGCGGGCGATATTTTCCGGAGTCGGCACCACCGTGTCAAACGGCGGCACCTCGTGATTGAGAAAGCGGTGATCGAACGGGCCGATCACTTCGCGCTCGAGGATGGCCTTCACCTCTTTCAGATCGATGATCATGCCGGTAACCGGATCCGGGTCTCCGCCAAGCGTTACCTCAATGGCGTAATTGTGGCCGTGGCCGCGTGGATTGGCGGCCTCGCCAAATACAGCCTGATTGCGATCGTTCGACCATTCAGGCCGGTAGCAAGCATGGGATGCGGAGAATTCTGCGCGCCGTGTGATGAACATGATCCGACTGACAAACACTCAGATGCTCTAACGGCCAGGGTCGATTCATGGAATCGCAACCGCCGTCATAATAGAATTGTAGATTCAAGCTATGACTTCACGCACCTCTGACCGTTTACTGCAATATGCTCTCACCGGCGCACTGGCCGTGCTGTCGGTAGTGATCTGGGACACGATGCGAAACAAAGTGGTGGGCGTGGGTGACGCGGCGCCGGAATTCACGGTGACCGCGGAGGGCGGCAAGACGATCTCGCGCTCATCGTTCGGCGGCAAGGTGCTGGTTCTGAACTTCTGGGCATCATGGTGCGGCCCGTGCATTCAGGAAATTCCGGCGCTCGAGGCGCTCCACCAAGCCGGCAAAGACCGTGGGCTGGTGATGCTCGGAATCAGCGTGGATAAGAACGAGAAAAGCTACCGGCGATTTCTGGAGCGGCACAAAGTAACTTTCCTCACCGCCCACGATCCCGAACAGCAAGTGAACGATCTGTACGGCACCTACCGGTATCCGGAGACCTACGTGATCAGCGCGGAGGGCAAGGTGCTTCTGAAGAAAATCGGCGTTCTCGATGCGGAAACGATCCGCATGATCGAGGGAATGCTCTAGCATGCCGCGGGCCGAAGGGGTAGCCGCGGCACGCGCAGCGTTGCGCGCCAAGCTGGGCGATGATCGAGTGCTCGACCGCCCCGAGGATCTGACCCTGTACGAATACGACGGCGGCGTCGACAAGATGCGGCCGGATATGGTGGCGTTCCCGTTGTCGACCTCCGACGTGGTTTCGATCGTCAATATCTCCCGGCAATATGGACTTCCGATCGTGGGCCGCGGCGCCGGCACCGGGCTCAGCGGCGGATCGATTCCCCGCGCCGGCGGCATCACGATGTCGTTCGCGCGCATGAACCGGATTCTCGAGATCGACCTCGCCAATGAACGCATGGTCGTGGAGCCGGGCGTGGTGAATTTGGATATGACGATGGCGGTGCAAGCCGACGGCTATTTCTACGCGCCGGATCCGTCAAGCCAGAAGGCGTGCACCATCGGCGGAAATGTGAACGAGAACGCAGGCGGACCGCACACGCTCGCCTACGGCGTCACCACCAATCACGTGCTCGGTCTGGAGATGGTGCTGATGGACGGCACCGTGGTATCCACCGGCGGAATGGGGCCGGACCTGCCTGGCTACGACTTGACCGGGTTCATGACCGGGTCGGAAGGCACGCTGGTGTTCGTCACCAAAGTGATCGTGCGGTTGATGCGCCAGCCGGAATTGATCAAAACAATTCTTGTGATCTATGATTCGGCCGCCGATTGCGGCCGCACCGTGGCGGCGATGACGGCGCGATCCATCACGCCGGTGGCGGTGGAGATGCTGGACGGCGTGATGATGCGCATGGCCGAAGAGGCGACACACGCCGGTTTCCCGATGGATGCCGAAGCCGTGCTGCTCATCGAACTCGAAGGACTCACCGAGCAGGTGGAGCCGCAAGTGGAAGAGATCCGGCAGGTGTGTACCGAATGCAACGCGCGGGAATTCCGCGTGGCGCGAACGCCGGAAGAACGGGAACTGTTGTGGAAAGCACGCAAGAACGCCTTCGGCGCCGTGGGCCGGGTTTCGCCTTTCTACTACGTGCAGGATGGGGTGGTGCCGCGAACCAAGATCGCGCCCGCGCTCGAGTTCATCCGCTCGGTGGCGGAAAAGTACAACCTGATCATCAGCAATATATTTCATGCCGGGGACGGTAATCTGCATCCGCTGATTTTGTTTGACGCGCGGAAGCCCGGGCAACTGGAGGCGGCGCAAAAAGCGGGCGACGAGATTCTCGAGTTCTGTATTTCGGTGGGGGGATCGATCACCGGCGAGCATGGCGTGGGGATGGAGAAAATGGAATTGATGGGGCATCAGTTCCCGGCCGAGACGCTGAATATGATCCGCGACTGCAAGAAGCTTTTTGATCCCGACTGCAGATTGAACCCGGGCAAGATGCTGCCCACCGGGCGTGGCTGCATGGAGATTCACCAGCGTCCGCTGACCGAAGCGACCATGGTTTAGAAACGCCTCCCGGCTATCGGAACCGGGAGGCGTTTGTCGCGAAGTTACTCGGGTTGGCCGAGATCGCGCGAGATGAAGGTGATCTCGTCGAGCCCGCTAAGAACGTTCAGCCGGTCCCCGCGCATTTCCCCGAGCACGATATTGCCCGGCAGCACTTTCGTGATCGTGAAACCGAGTTTCCGCAGCTTCGCGAACGTATCGGCGGAACTGCTGTTGAGCCAGAGCTTCAGTTTGAAGGTCTGGGTGGAAGCGGTCCATGCCTGGATGGCGGGATCGAGTTTGCCGTTGGCCTTTTCGTTCCTTCCATCACGGGGTTCGTTGAGCACATCGGAGAGATCAGCGTCCTGCCGCCATTTTCGTACAGGCCGGCCCTCGGATTCCAAGATGCGCGGAGGAGCCCCGGAAGCTAACGCCATTGGCTGGTTTGCCGCTGCCGCGAATCGGCCAACCGCCAGTTCCGTCTTCTTTTCCTTCCCGAAGACGCCATCGTAGCTGACGCCGTGCGGCATCTCGACGGGGACTTCGATGCGTCGTGGCCGGCCGTTTTCGGTGACGATCGATTCCTCCACCGCGACGAAGGAAGTGAACTGCGTCATCAGACGAAAGTCGATGCCGAGCCGGATGATCGCCGTTTTCACTTCCGGACGCGCGTTGCCGTTCTGGATGCCCTGCCAGTCGTTGGACATCAGGTCCTCCACTTTTGTGCGCGCCCAAAGCGTGGCGAGAACATCATGACGTGGCTGATTCGAAGAGAAATCGACAGGAATGGATCGCGCGAATTCCCTGCCCCGCTGGCGTCCGCTCAGCCGGATTTGGCCCCGCGCCGAACCTTCGTAGCGGCCGGTAATCACGAGCGGCTTGGCGCCGAACAAATCGGGGATGCGCTTCGGATACACTTCGCTGACCGAGAGCCCGTTCCAGTCAATCGCAATGTCGGTGAGCAGCGGATTGCGGACGCGCTCATGGAACCGTTTCGCGGCGGCGGAGCCATCGTCGTTGAGCGTGACGTATTCCACCTCGCCCCGGCCCTCTTCGGCCATCTTGTCGAGCAGGAACCGGTTCACCGAATTGCCGACGCCGAACGAAAAGACCCGGGCGTTTGGGTGGCGGCGGACTTCACCCACGATCTCCATGTCGTTGCCGACGTAGCCGTCGGTCATGAAGCAGACGATGCGGACATGGTCCTGCTGATCACTCGGGTCAAGCGCGGCGCGGATGGCCTTCATCATTTCCGTTCCGCCGCCGCCCTGACGGCTGAGGAGGAACCGCTGAGCGATGCGCACGTTTTCCGGCGTCGCGGGCACCGGCTGCGGGAACAAAACGTGCGTGTCGCCGGCGAAGGTGATGAGGTTGAAGGTGTCACGCGGGTACAAGCCGTCAAGAGCGAGCTTGATCACTTCCTTGGTCTTTTCGATCGGGAAGCCGGACATTGAGCCGGAGGTGTCGACGACGAAGACCAGTTCCTTGGGCATGGTGTCGGCCGCCGCGATACGATCCGGCGGCTGCAGCACCAGCGTGAAGAATCCGCCGCGGCTATCCGAGTGCGCCAACACCGCATCTTCCACTTTGTTGCCGGCGACATCGTAACGGAGGATGAAGTCGCGATTGGGGAGTTCGGCCTGATTCTTCAAGCGAATCACAGCCTGGCTCGGAGAAGGCCGGTCTACGGTGACGGGAAGCAATTTTGACGCCAGAGAATGGATGGGCAACCCCGCGTCAAGCTTCACTTCGATCGAGATGTCGTGACCGGCGCGCGTTCCGGGCGGCGTTACCGGCGGGGTGATCTTCGAAGCATCCGGTACGCGATTGGTGTCCGGAGCCCATCCTCCGCCGGTGCGGCCCGTGGGCTGCCCGGGGATGTAGCGGGGTCCAACGACGGTGGGGAAAACGAACTCATAGGTGCCGGCTTCGTAGGGAAGGGTCTCCACGTAGCTGATGACGATCTTCACCTTCTCTCCGGGAGGGATGTTGGTAACAGCCTGGGTGAAGATGTTGGGCCGTTCCTGGTTGAGCAGCGAGGCGACGTGGCCGCGGTTGCGGGCGTCTTCATAAATCCTGCGCGCTTCTTCGCGCTCCTTGATCTTGCCGTGGACGGTGCGCCCGGCGATATGCATCGTCATGTCGTCGACGGCGGCTTTGTTCGGCAACGGGAAGGTGTAGACGGCTTCGATCTTTTCCGAAAGCGGGTTCTCGAATTCCTGGGTCACGGTGACGCGGGCGAGAAAGCCGGATATGTTGGCCTTGACGTCGGTATGTTTGAGCGGGCAGATAGCTCCGGGACGGTCATCGCGATCGATGGCGGTGAGCGTACCGGCGCCCTCCACCTCCGCGGACCGATCGCGAGGCGAAGCGGCC
>JBGSME010000883.1:0-3731 GCA_041740335.1 Bryobacteraceae bacterium
AGAGCAAGGCCGAGTCCGCCGAACTGTAAAAGCTCACGACGGGAAGAACTCAAGTCAAACTTCTTCATCGCTTGTGTCTCCTCAGTAACTGAAGAAGAACTCCGGAAGGTTGATCAGAGCCCATTGCAAATTCTGCGCGCCGGCCACGCGATTGGTCTGGAGCGCGTTCAAGGCGATCTCTCTTTCCTGTTGTGACGGGGCGCGGGCCAGGGTTCCGAGAAACATCTCGTCAACAACGCGTGTGTTGTCCGTGTAGGAGTCGAGCAGACGTTGCACGCGGCTGTCCTTTTTGGCGAGCACCCGATCGTTCACCACCGGCGACTGCATCAGTAGTAGCGGCTGCATGGGTGAGCCTTTCAGAAGCTTTGGCGGGTTGTTGCGGTTCGCCTGTCCGAAGGTTTGCATGAAATACTTCAGGTCGCCGCCACCCGAGGGGCCGCTCAATTGCATCGCCATCGTCATCTCGCGATTGCCAAGTTTGAATGCGCCTGGCCGGCCGGTGGCGGTAGTGATGGCGTCATGTAGCTCTTCCGCGCCGAGCATGCGCACGAGCTTACGCGCGAAGTAAGTGGAGTAAGTATCGTTCCACTCGCCCTCGTAGCGAGCGGAAAGCTGATACGCGTTGGAGCGGCAGATGGTGCGAAAAATGTGCTTGATCGAATGATTGTTCGTTCGGAAGTCCGCGGCGAGCTCCTCGAGTAACTCGGGATGCGACGGCTGCGCGTCCCAGCCGGCGGGAAGCGATTTCGGGTCCAGGCGCGCGAGATCGAACTCGTCGTAGGGCTCCACGATGCCGAGGCCCATCAGGCGCCACCAGAACATGTTCACCGCCGCGCGCGCGAATTGAGGATGCGCCGTGATCATGCGGCCCATCTCCACCCGCGGCTCAATGCCCTGCGCGGGTTTCTCGCCGGTCAGGATGAACGCTGGATCGTTGGGTCCACCGAAGCGGGGTACCCGGATCATACTGGCGCCCTTCGTGTCGTACCCGCTGGCCCCGTCGTCGATCAGAAACTCGCCGGATTGCGGCTTGCCGTGCTCCCAATACATCAGATAGCGGCTGTTGCCGAGAAACGACGCGAACTGGTAGAACTGGCGGCGCGTCTTCCCGGTGAGATACACGTTCACCTTTTCCAGGTGCGCTCTGCCGTCGTGGCAGGATACGCACGAGAAGTTCACGCCAAGAAAAGTCTTCCCGTACAGGATCGCCAACTCGTCGTGTGTGTCGGTCTGCTGGACCATGCCGATGTCGGCGCCGTCGTCTGGCTGCGGCTTGCCCTGCACGTGCTCGCGAGCGATCACGCTGGACGCGGCCACAATGTGATTGGACTTGGCCGACGCGGCCATAATATCCCGGGCCACTTCGTCATAAGGGCGATCGACGCGAAGGTTCTCCTTCATCCAGTAGTGGAACAGATGTTGGCCGCGTCCCATCTTGCCATTGGCGCGGAACACGTCCATAAAGAAGTACGCCCACTTGTCAACGAAGGCTTCGCTTTCGAGGAGACTGTCAATGAGTTTGTCCCGCTTGTCCGCGGCGGTATCGGCGGCGAATTCACGCACTTGTTCTGAGGTCGGAATCCGGCCCGTCAGGTCGAGCATGGCGCGGCGAAGAAACTCGCCGTCTGTCGAGCGGGGCGCGGGCGCGATATGGTCGCGTTCCAGCTTGCCGAAGATACGGCGGTCGATGTAGTTGCGGGCGGGCGGAATCGCAGGCGCGGCTTGTTTGGGAAGCCCGGCCGCCACGCTCTCGGTCACCGCGCCGACGGCTACCTTATTCGCAGGTTTGAGAATCGGGGCGTGCGCTTCGGCAAACTTTTCCGGCGAGAGGGACTCCTCCCGGGGCGGAGAAGTTTTGTCGGCAGCGAACAGGGTGGCGCTGGCGACGATCGCGAACAGAGCGAACCGGTGCATGCACTCGTCTCCCTAGGGAATTGATTTCGCACCAGTATGTAACATAATAAAAACCGAGTCAATGGGGGCCGGCGCTCCCTGATGCGCCGGCCCGTTCCAGCGGCTACCTGGCAGCCGCAAGCGCCTGATCGAGATCCCAGAGAATATCCTCGATATCCTCGAGACCGATTGACAGGCGCACCATGTCACCCGTGACGCCCGCGGCAGCCTGCTGCGCCGCCGAGAGCTGCTGGTGCGTGGTTGACGACGGATGGATCACCAGGCTGCGGGCATCGCCGACGTTCGCCAAGTGCGAGAAGATCTTCAGATTGTCGACGAACTTCTTGCCCGCGTCGTAGCCGCCTTTGATGCCGAAGCTGAACACGGACCCGGCGCCTTTCGGCAAGTACTTCTTCGCCAGCGAGTGGTACGGGCTCGATTCCTTTGACGGATAGTTCACCCACGCTACGTCGGCGTGTTCATCAAGGAACTTCACCACCGCCGCGGCGTTTGCCACATGCCGTTCCATGCGCATGCCGAGCGTCTCGATTCCCTGCAGGAACAGGAAAGAGTTGAAGGGGCTGATGCAAGGGCCCAAGTCGCGCAGGCCCTCAACACGCGCGCGAATGATGAAGGCGATGGGCCCGAGCGCTTCCCAGTACACCAAGCCGTGATAGGCGGGCGAGGGCTTGGTGAGCAGCGGGAAGTCGCCCTTGGACCAATCGAATTTGCCGCTGTCGACGATCATGCCGCCGATGGAAGTGCCGTGACCGCCAATGAACTTCGTAAGCGAATGCACCACGATGTCGGCGCCCCACTCGATGGGCCGGCACAGATACGGTGACGCGAAGGTGTTGTCGATCACCAGCGGAACATTGTGCTCATGCGCGATCTTGGCCACCGCTTCGATATCGAGCACGTTGCCGCGGGGATTGGAAATCGTTTCCGCGTAGAGGCACTTGGTTTTCGGAGTGATGGCCTTGCGGAAGTTTTCCGGATCGTCCGGATCGACGAATGTCGTGTTGTAACCCATGCGGCGGAAGGTGACATCGAACTGGGTGTAAGTACCGCCATAGAGCGTGCTGGCGGCCACCATTTCGTCACCGGCCTCGAGCAGGGAATTGATTGCGAGGAACTGCGCCGATTGTCCGCTGGCCAGCGCGAGGCCGGCGACGCCGCCTTCGAGCGAAGCGACCCGCTTTTCGAGCACATCGGTGGTCGGGTTCATGATGCGCGTGTAGATGTTTCCGAACTCCTGGAGCCCGAACAATCGCGCGGCATGATCGGAGTCGTCAAAGGTGAACGACGTCGTTTGATAAATGGGAACGGCGCGCGCGTGCGTGGTTGGGTCCGGCGCGTAGCCTTCGTGCAGGGAGCGGGTATTGAACCCAAGCTTTCTATCTTCGGACATGGAACCTCCTCAGGTGAGCCATTGATCTAAGTTGGCGCGCACGAATTCGTCATCCATCAGGTGCGGATAGGTGCGCGAGACGCGATCGATTTGATCGTTTTGGCCGGGGGAAAGATCCTCGGCCGGGTCGAGGCACCAACGGCCGGCGAGCAGCCCCTGGCGCCTTAGGACTTCATGAACTCCGGCGATGCAGCCGTGAAAGTGGTTGGCCGCGTCGAAGATGGCGGCGTTCATGTCGGTAACGGCGAGAGCTTCGCCGAGGACGGTGTAGTCGCGCTGGTGCGTGCGTTCCCAGAGGGCGACGGCGCTCCGAGTCCACACTGCCCAGTGGCCGAGCAGGCCGCCAACAAACGGCGGTGTAAGCAGATCGCCGATGATGTTGTCGTCGTTGCCGGTGTACATGGCGATCTCGCGGCCGCTGTCGGTC
>JBGSME010000884.1:0-8736 GCA_041740335.1 Bryobacteraceae bacterium
GTGATCGCGCATCAACCCGGCCAGAGTTTCGCCGAGCACATCGCCGTCGTCCTCGGTGGCCACGACCAGTGTCATTGCGCAGGCGCGCAGAACCGCGGAGGCGTGGTCGGCGTCCTGGCCCTTGCCGAGGTCCACCCACAACTGGTCCAGATCACGCAGGATCCGCGCCGGTGAGATCGCGGTGGCCGGCATATTTATGGGATCCTCCATGCGTGGCCGCTGCGCTCGAGCAGGGCGTCAGATTCCGGCGGCCCCCATGAGCCGGCCGCATAATTCGGCAAGTCGAACTTCGTGTTGGTCCACACGTCCAGGATCGGCTGCACCGCGCACCAACTGGCTTCCACCATGTCCTGGCGCGTGTAGAGAGTGGCGTCGCCAACCAGCGCGTCAAGCAGCAGCGTCTCATACGCCGCCGGTGACCGCACTCCGAAGCTCGACCCATATTTGAAATCCATCGTCACCGGGCGCAGCTTCATCCCGGCGCCGGGAAGCTTGGACAAGAACCGCAGCGAGATGCCCTCTTCCGGTTGAATCCGCAGGATGAGAAGATTCGGACCGGCCCACTGAGCGCCATCCTGATTGTCCAGCGTGAACACCGAATGCGGGGCCGAATGAAACTGGATCGCGATGTCGGTGACGCGCTTGGCCAGCCGCTTGCCGGTGCGGACGTAAAACGGTACGCCTGCCCAGCGCCAGTTGTCGACGAGAAACTTCACGGCCGCGTAGGTCGGGGTCTGCGCGTTCGGATCCACACCGGGCTCCTGCCGGAATCCCAATAGCTCCTCGCCGCCGACGTGCCCGAGCCCATACTGCCCGAGCGCCGCCACGTTGCGCACATCGTCCCGCTTAGGAGCGCGGATGGATCGCAGCAGTTTGGCGCGTTCGTCGCGCACGGCGGTGGCTTCAAACGTAACCGGCGGCTCCATGGCCACCGTCGCCATCACCTGCAACAGGTGATTCTGAATCATGTCGCGAAGCGCGCCGGTGTTCTGGTAAAACTCGCCGCGGTTCTCCACGCCGATCGATTCCGCCGCGGTGATCTGCACGAAGTCGATATGCTGGCGGTTCCACATTGGCTCAAAGATACCGTTGCCGAAGCGGAAGGCGAGAATGTTCTGGACGGTTTCTTTGCCTAGGTAATGGTCAATGCGGTAGACGTGTTCTTCGTCGAAGACTTTGTGAATCGCCACTTCGAGTTCGCGGGCCGTTTCGAGATCGGTGCCGAACGGCTTTTCCACCACCACGCGCCGCCAGCCGTTCTCCGATCGCGCCATGTTGTGCTCGCCGAGCAGGCCGATCACCACCGGATAGTAGTTCGGCTGCGTCGACAGATAAAAGACCACGTTGCCGCCGGTGTGATGATCTCGTTCCACCTGGTCCAGCCGCGCATGTAGTTTCTCGTAGCAGGCAGGGTCCTTGAGATCGCCACTTTCGTAGTAGATGCCTGCGGCAAGGTCCTCCCAGACGGCTTCCTCGAACGGAGTCTCTTCGCTGTACTTCTTCACCGCTTCGCGCATTTTTTCGCGAAACGCCTCGTGGCTCATCGGTGTCCGGGAGTTACCGATGATTGCGAATCCGGCCGGAAGGCGCCGGTCATAAGCCAGGCGGTACAGCGCTGGGATCAGCTTGCGTTTAGTGAGGTCGCCACTGGCGCCGAAAATCACCAGCGCGCACGGTTTGACACGGCGTTCAAACCGGATCGGATCTTGAAAGGGATTGACAGTCGCTGTCGCCATCTTCTTCCACATAGTAGCCTGAAAGAAGATGAGTGCGCCGATCGTCGCTGTTATTCCCGACCTGTTTTTCGCCGTCAAGGTTCAGGCCGCCGCCAAACAAGCGGGCCTGGTTCTCAAGATGGCTGGCACCGCGGATGCGGCTGAGAAGCTCCTGCGCGACGGGGCTTCGCTGCTGGTTCTCGATCTGAATTGCCGCGAAGTGGATACGGTGGCGCTGGTTCGCGCTTTCAAACAGGACGAAGATCTGCGCGGGATTCCGGTGCTCGGATTCATCTCCCATGTGCAGACGGATCGCCGCAAGGAGGCCGTCGACGCCGGGTGTGACCGCGTGGTGGCGCGTTCGCTATTCTCGGATAAGACTGCGGGGTTGCTCGAAGAGATGGCTCTGTCTGCGTAACCGCACCGGCGGGCAATCTGCCCGGGGGAATTGACCGATGCCGTTCTGCTTTCTTACAATGGGAGAGCTTGGTGATCGTAGTTGGTGTAGAGGCGGGAGTAACTCAATGGTAGAGTCACAGCCTTCCAAGCTGTTGGTTGCGAGTTCGATTCTCGTCTCCCGCTCCATATTTTCAACAACTTGCAGGCTAGCCGAAAAAGATTCGTTTGCCCGTTTGGTCCATTTTCTTCTCCCCCCTTACGCCGAAATCGGCTGCTGGAGACCCTCAGTCTGCGTCGCCAACCGCAGGCCCTTCCGGCAGGCATTCGAACAACGCAGGCTCGATCGGAGTAACGTCGTCGGGAAAACAGAACCCTCGTTCTTCGAGCCACGACCGCGAAGTCACCCATCGGAGAACGCCGTTGTCGACGTAAAAGACTTTGTCTGCCTCTGGTCCACCGTCGGAACGCCGGACTAGGCGCCCGTCGAGACCGGCGATCATCTCGTTGTCGCCGCTCGGTTTCTTGCTGCCACTCTCTGCGATGCGGACACTCCTTCGCTCGATCAGAGACCCAGCGGCGATCTGTCTGAGCTCTGATTCCTGCCGGGATAACACCGGCGCGGCCTCGGGTTTGATTGCCATCATCGTGAAGAAGTCCGAGTAACACGGAGTGTGAGAAAGTACCCTACCGATTCTTTCTTCACCCGGCACTGCAACGCGGAGAGCCGGATGAAGGAGGCCGATATCGATTCCCTGGTTCGCTAGTTCGGGAGCAACCGTCGCCTGCGTTGCCGATAACTTTACTACCGAGAATCCGATCCGCCTCAATACGTGAAACAGGGTGTACGGGCTGTACAGAAACCAGTGTCCCCAGTACATATGTTGGTCGAGATACCGGACGCTCAGCGCCTCGCCGTTGGGAACGAAAATCACGCAGGCGCCGCCTGGCCGCAGAAGACGAAAGGCTGTCAGCATTGTGCCTAGCGGGTCAAAGGTATGCTCCAGCGAGTTGTCCATCCAGACCACGTCGAAGGATGCGTTGGGCTCCTGCAAGTCTTCGATTAGTCCGTTCACGATGGACAACCCATAGCGTTCGCGCGCCAGCCGTACCGAGTGCCGATCCGGATCGACGCCAGCCACTTGCCATCCGGCGTTCTGGGCCAACCAACTCAGGGTCACGCCGGGACCGCAACTGACGTCCAACAACTTGTTCAGGCGGCGGAAGCGGTCAAGCGAAAGATAAGCATGGTTGTAGCGAGCCAAGTCCAGCTTGCCCTGTTCGTACCACTCGAAGTCGAACCCTGCCCAAGCCACAACATCCTTCTCACCCTCGAAGCTGCGCAGGTTAATGTCGGAAAAGAAAGTCAGTGGGTTTACGCCGGTCAGTCCGCAAGAGTTGCACTGCAAATATTGAAGCTTCAAGGACTCACCGACAGTGGGACAACGCAGGAATGCGTCGCCATATAGCTGAGTTGGAAATGCAACGTCAAGCGCCCGGAACAGACGAAAATCCTGGCTGCCGCAAAAGTTACAGCTCCGGAAAAATATGGCGGAAAATGGTTCCATAGTTCTACCTGCTAGGGGGCCGTTGCCGTTCTATCGCGCTACCGCAGTGGCGGCGAGGCAGAGTTCCACTTTTGCATCACCGTGATACCGCAAACTGACATCCAGCCACGCAAATGCAGCGCCGCTCGCTCATCAGGTCCTAGTTTTCGAGCTCAGCTCGGCCCCTGCTTGAGATCCTCAGCAGCCTTTGTCATTGCACGGCGATCGTCACCGGCTCGGCGGTTTGGCCGGTCGAGGTAAGAAGGACCGTGACTTCAGGGCCTGGCGGCACACCGGCCGGCACGACGGCGTTCACCTGGTAGAGGCCGGTAGTTCCCGGCGCGAGCCCGGAGTAGAGGACCGTGGCGGGCACGCCGCCGACAGAAACGGTTACTGGATTGACGGTGGAAGACAGAGGCGAATTGGGTGCCACGGTCCCCGCGGGCACCGCCGGGCTTACGATTCCCAAACCAGTGCAGTAGATGGTGATGACATCGCCGGCGGCTACCGGATACGCGGTATCGGCAAGGAGATTGGTGACGCCGTTGACGATGGCCCCCTGGCCGGTTCCCTGCTGATTCACAGCGAAAATGGCGGGCTTGGCTGCGGCGATGGTGATCTGCTCGGGCACCGATAGCGCATCCTCGCGATAGATCACGAGATGATGCTGTGTGTTGGGCGGGAGATCGAACGGCAGTTGGGCGTTAATCTGTCCGGCTTCGGCGTAGAACAACGGCAGGGCGCGGTTGGCCAAGCGGACCTCGGTGCCATTGAGAGAGGTACTGACGGGCAGTCCGGAATTGATGATGCCCGGCCCGGCGGCGGCCAATTGTTCGCCTTTGAAAGTAACCAGAGAACCGGGGGCAAGGGGCTTGTTCGATTCGAAGCTGGCGGCATTCAGGACGCCGCCGGCGCCAACGATCGGCGTCGCGCGCCGCGCGCCCAGTGAGATGGACATATCGAGCTGTTCGCCTAGCACCTTGCCGTTGGCACCGATGAGAAAGACCGTCACGGTGGCAACGACTGTCGATCCGTTGCCGGACCTGGGCTGGTAGGTGCGTGACCACTTTCCGTTTCCGGAATGGACCATCGGGCCGGCGGGTTCGTTCGAACTCATGCGTAGTTCGACCGAAGCGCCGGGAGTTGTGGCGGTCACCGGATCGCCGCAACTGTCGACGACGATGACCTCGATCGGCACAGGTTGTCCGGGCGAGCCTGTGATGGTGGCCTCGGAGTTGGTGAGGAGGATGCGAACTCGGTCCGGAACACAGCCGTTGGCGGCGCGGAAACCGGAAGCCGTGTTGGCCCCGCTGGCGGAAACAACGGAAAGAACGTTGATTGTGCGGAGTGTTCCATCCTCTACGTTCTGAAACGTAATTGCTCCGCGATAGATCCCAGGCGTCAGTCCTCGAAAGTCGGTTTGAACCGTCACCTTGGCAGGCTGATTGGGCGGCACGGCTTGATTGGTCGGCAGGTGCGCGAGCCACGGCTGGCCGTCCACGGTAAACCTACCGGACGCGTAATTGAACGTTGTGGATCCGCGATTGGATACGAATACACTCTGGGCGCCGGGCGTGGAGGTCGGCGTCCCCGTGAAGACGAGGCCGCTCGGCTGCACGTCCGGGCCGAGCCTGGATCCGGCGGGCAACACTGTCAACAGAACAGAAACATACTGGGGGGAGTTGTCGGCGCTGGCAGACTCGACCTGGATCTGGCCGTAATAATCACCGGGCGCCAGACCAGCGCTGTTGGCGACGATCTCGACGGGGCTGATATCCACAAGAGCCCGAGCCACTGAGCCCGAGGTATTGGACACCGACAGCCAACTGCCACCGGCAAGCGTGGAAGCTTTTGCGGTCCAGTTCATCTGCCCACTCCCGGAGTTCAGGATGGCGGTCGACTGCGAGAGTGGCGCGCCGCCGCCGGCAACGGCACGAAACGTCAGCCCGGTCTGCGATAGCAGGATTGCGTTCTGAGATCCGGCCACGGCAAGTGTTACAGGAATTTCCCGCCTCTCGTCTGAACTAGTGGTGATGGTCAGAGTGCCCGAATAGGTTCCTGGCGCGAGGCCGCTCGGATCCGCCGTGACGACGATTGTGCCGGGCGTCACGGGAGTGGCGGAACCGCTGACGGAGTCCACGCGAAGCCAGCTCGCTCCCGACGCTACCTGGATGTCGGCGGAAAACAGCAGCAATCCGCCTCCTTGATTGCTGACCACCAGATCCCGCGTGACCGGTTCCGCTCCGCGGTTGACGGTAACGGTGATCTCGCCGGAATTCAAGCCGAGTTTCGGCTGTGCTGAGGGATTGGCATTCACCTTCACGGAAATGAGCCGGGTGCCGGGAGAAGCAACGGGAGAAACCACGGAAATCGAGGATTCATGGGAACCGGCTGCAAGGTTGGCCGGATCCACACTGACGTTGAAATTGAAGGGCATGCTCCCACGGCCCGGACTGATCTTGATCCAGGAGGCCGCGGCGGTAACGGCGACGGGCATTCCAGTCGCATTCAGGTTCGGGGATCCCGCGACGGGCAGTACAGACACGGATTGCTCGGCCGAGACGCTGCCCCCGGACGTAACGGAAAAGGTCAGTTCGGTCGTCGCGGAGGTGAAGGTTGGAGGGTTGGCCAGTACCGCGCGAATGCGGTTGTTGTCGCGATCGGCAATGAAGACGTTGCCGTTCTGGTCGACGCCGACGCCTTCCGGCGAAGACAGGGGTGCGTTGGTCGCGAGGCCGCCATCGCCCGACACGCCGGACGTCCCGATGCCGGCGATGGTAGTGATGATCCCACTCGTGCTGATGCGCCTCACGCGGAAGTTCTGCCGGTCCGCGAGGTAGAGATTTCCAGCGGCATCGGCGCGAATTCCGATCGGTCCGAAAAGGGTGGCCGCCGTCGCCGGCCCACCGTCGCCGACGTATCCCTTGACGCCGGTGCCGGCGATGGTAGTGATGATCCCGGCCGGCGTCACTTTACGGACACGATCGTTGTTGGTGTCGACGATGTACAGATTTCCTGCTCGATCGGTGGTGAGGCCGGAAGGGCCGTTCAAAGCGGCGGAGCGGGCTTGGCCGCCGTCACCAGAGAATCCGGGCGATCCCGTGCCCGCATAGGTTGTGATCAAGCCGGTACCGCCCACGCGCCGTACCACGTGGTTCCCGCTATCGGCAATGAAGAGGTTCCCGGCGGTATCGGCGGCGACGGCGGTTGGAAAGGCTAAGGTGGCGCTAGTGGCCGGACCGCCCTCCGTCACGCCTCCCAGTTGTCCCGTTCCCGCCACGGTGGTGATGGTGCCTCTGGGATCCAATCGCCGGATCCGGTGGTTGGCACGGTCGGCAATGTAGAGAGCGCCCGACGGGTCTGACGAAAGTCCCCTGGGATCGGCGAGCAGAGCAGCCGTCCCCGGCCCGTTGTCGCCGCCGAAACCGATGACACCGCGTCCCGCAACCGTTTGGATGGTGCCGTCCGCATTGATGCGGCGAATCCGGCTATTGCCCCGGTCGGAAAAGTAAATGAGGCCCTGGCTTTCGACGACGTCCGAGGGGCGGCTCAATCCGGCATTCGTGGCGGGGCCGTTGTCACCCAGCTTAACCGGCGAACCGGTGCCGGCGATGGTGGAGATGTTCCCTGTGGAATCCACCTGGCGAAGCCGGGCATTATCGCCGTCGGCGATGATAATCGTCGGGCCCGGGCCAATCGCAAGACCCTGCGGATTGGCCAGCGAGGCCGCAGTGGCTTTGCCTCCGTCGCCGGCAAAAAGTAGTTGTCCATTGCCGGCAACCGTTTCGATGTTGCCGCCCGGACGGAACCGGCGAATTCGGGAAGCGATCCAATCCGCGAAATACACGCTCCCATCCTGATCCGTCGCGATTGCCTGGGGAATCGTGATCGCGGCGCTGGTCGCGGGTCCGCCGTCTCCGCTATAGCCGAAAGTACCCGTACCAGCCACCGTGCTGATAATTCCGGCGGGAGTCACGCGGCGTATACGGGAGCCGGCACTGTCGGAGATGAATACGTTTCCTGCATTGTCTACCGCCACGAACTCCGGAAAGCCGAATCCGGCATTCAACGCCGGCCCTCCGTCGCCAGTGGCGGCCGTACCGCCATTGCCAGCGATCGTGGTGATGGTTCCAGCTCTATCGATCTTTCGAACTCGAAAATTGCCGCGGTCCGCGAAGAAGAGATTGCCGCTACTGTCGATGGCCAGGCCGGCCGGAAATCGAATTTGCGCGGAGGTTGCCGAGCCGCCGTCTCCTGAAAATCCCAGGACACCATTGCCCGCCACGGTTGTGATGATGCCGCGGGCATCGACACGGCGTATGCGTTGATTCATGGCGTCAGAAATGTAAAGGTTGCCGGTGCTGTCGACAGCGAGGCCAAACGGGGCTGAGAGGGCTGCGGCATCAGCCGGACCTCCGTCTCCGGAATAACCCTCAATACCGGTGCCGGCGATACGGATCACGTCGCCGCCGGGGGTGAGTTTCAACACCGAATGGGAAGGCTGGTCTATGAAAAAAATGTCGCCGCTCGGTCCCGCGGCAACCACCACGGGCGAAATGGAAACGCTCCCACTGACGTTGCCCGACGGCGGTGCCTGCGGACTTCCGGCGACGGTCGCAATAATGTTCTGTCCCGGCAGACGGCTTGCCAGGACGCCCACGAGTACTAGGGCGAGGGCGAAGAGTCGAAAGTGGCGGCGGAGAGAGGTGCAGAAGATCACTGGAGCTTATTCTACACCTGTCACCCCAGGGGCTGCGCTACCTCTCAACCCGAAGGCGTAGCGAATCCGTTTTGCGCGAGTTTCTTAAAACAGGAGCTGTTTTGTCTGCGGGGTGTCTTCGAGTACACAGCGGAAGCCGACCTTGTTGCCGGCCTTCGCATAGGTGTGGCGCATAGAGAGGCGTAGATGCTCGCGAGGATCGCTGTCCCACGATCCGCCGCGGACGACATGCGTCTTTCCGGTAGCCGGCCCTTTGGGATCTTCCGCGGAGGACTCTGCGTAGTATGTGCTCGAATACCAATCGGAAACCCATTCCCAGACGTTCCCTGCCATATCGAAGAGTCCGAACGGATTGGGG
>JBGSME010000885.1:0-4771 GCA_041740335.1 Bryobacteraceae bacterium
CTGCTGGCTGCCGCTGCCAGCGCTTCCACGCCGTTATTGGCCACGTCCACGCGATAGCCTTCTTTTTCGAGCAGGCGCCGCGTGAGAGTCTGGTTCACCAGATTGTCTTCGACCACCAGCACCCGGCATCGATCTTCCGCGCGATTGTGTTCGCGATTGCGGCCCGCACACCTTGTGCCCGGCGCCGCAACTTCAAACCAGAACGTGGAGCCTTTGCCAACTTCGCTGTCGACTCCGATTACGCCGCCCATTGCCTCCACCAATTGCCTGGAGATCGACAATCCCAGGCCGCTGCCGCCTCGCCGCCCCGCTGCCGGCAACTGCAGGAACGGCTGGAAGATCGCCTCCGTGTCCGAGTCCGCGATACCGATTCCGGTGTCGGCCACCGCGACCCGAATCGTATCTTCGCCGCTCGCGCCTGCCGCCATATTCAATGCGATGCGCACCGATCCGAGATCTGTAAATCGAATCGCGTTCCCCACGAGGTTCATCAGAACCTGCCTCATCCGTCCCGCATCTCCAATCACCGTCTCGGGCAATTGCTCATCCACATGGATCTCGATACGCAGGCCCTTCTGGATCGCCTTCGGGGTCATCAGATGCAGCACGCCTTGCGCCATATCGCGTGGACGGTAAGGCGCCCGATGAACTTCGATGCCGCGCGCCTCCATCCGCGAGTAGTCGAGAAGATCGTTCAGCAAAACCACCAGCGATTCGGAGGAATCGCGCACGGTTTGGGCGTACTCGCGTTGTTCCGGTGTCAGCCGCGTGGTGAGCAACAGTTCCGTCATTCCGAGAATGGCGTGCAGCGGATTGCGGATTTCGTGCCCGGTGGCGGCAAGAAAGCGGCTTTTCTCGTCCATGGCGGCCCGCGCCGCTCCCAACGCATCGAAGAGTTCCCGATTCTTCGCGGAGGCCTGTTCGGACGCCTCGCGAATCTCGGTGATGTCACGCCCCACGCCGAGTAAACGGTCACCGCCGGGCAGGATCGTGAGCGTCCATGAAAACCACCGCAGTTGCCCGTCGCTTGCCCGCATCCGCGTTTCGAACCGTTTGTCGCCGCCGTGAGACGCCAACTCCCGCGCCGCCACGCGGGCCGTTTCTAGGTCGTCGGGATGGAGTATGGCCGCGATTTGCTCTAGGTCCAATTCCTCCGGCAGGTATCCCAGCGCGCGGTACCATGCCAGATTAGCCTGTAGGGGACGGCCTTCCAGGTCGCCGATAAAGAGCAGATCCGCCGTCTGCGCAAACAGGTGATTCCGTTCCTGCTCGGCGCGCGAATGTTCCGTCGCCAGCCGCACCATCTCCAGTAATTGTGTCCGGGTCCGTTGCCGCATCGCGGCCAAGAAGACGATCAAGAAGCCGGCGGTCACCGCCGCAACTGCCGCGGTAACGGTCCACATCCCATTGGAATCGGCATCGCCGGCCGATGCCGCCTTGGCGGCTCCGATTGTTCCTAAACCTATGCAAGCAAGTCGAGCAACTGTTGCCCGCGCCAGCCGGAAGGCGCCGGTCTGCGCGCCGCGAAAGCGGCTCTTCATCAGGTCCTAAGAGTACTAGAACCAATACCCGCTGTCAAGCCTCATCCAGCCTGATCCAGCAAAGCCCGAATTCGCTCTTCATCCGCTTCCACTTCCAGTGGACGATTCCCAAACGTCGAATGAATCGGCACTCCTCCCGGCGTCTGGAGTTGCCCGGTGTGGTAGCGGTAGATGTAGTCGGGATCCTTCAGGACATGTCCGGTCAACACCGCCACCACGTCTTCGCCTTCGTCCATGATTCCGGCGGCAACCAGCTTCCGAATTCCCGCCAGCGTCGCCGCCGAGGCTGGCTCACAACCGATACCGCACTGGCCGATTTGGGCTTTCGCGTCGGCGATCTCCTGTTCGGTTGCGCTCTCCACCACTCCGCCGCTATCGCGGATTGCCGCCTCCGCCTTCGGCCACGAAACCGGATCGCCGATCCGGATCGCGGTGGCGAGCGTCTCCGGATTTGCTACCGCGTGGAACTGGGCTCCTTCGCCGGCACGGACGTAGTCATAAAATGGCGCAGCGCCCGCGGCCTGCACCACGGCTAACCTGGGCATCTTTTCGATCAACCCCACTTGCTTCAACTCGCGCAGCGCCTTGCCGAACGCGGAAACATTCCCGAGGTTTCCGCCCGGAACCACGATCCAATCCGGCGGCGCCCAGTCGCGCTGGTCCATCATCTCCACGATGATCGTCTTCTGCCCCTCGATCCGGAACGGATTAATCGAATTGAGGAGATAAATACCCATTTTCTCCGCCAACTGTCGAACCAATTTCAGGATCTCGTCGAAGTTTGCTTCCACTTGCAGTGTCTTGGCTCCGTACTCGAGCGCCTGGGCGAGCTTCCCGAAACTGATGTTGCCGCGCGGAAGAAAAATCACCGGCTGCAGCCCCGCCGCCGCGGCATAGGCCGCCATCGAGGCCGACGTGTTCCCGGTCGATACGCATGCCACCCTCTTCATTCCAAGCGCCACCGCCTGCGCGGCTCCGCATGTCATCCCGTTGTCCTTGAAAGAACCGGTGGGATTGTAGCCCTGGTGCTTGAAGGTAAGTGACCGCAGCCCGCCATAGGCGGCCGCTCGCGGCGCCGGGAGCAGCGGCGTGTTGCCTTCGCGAAGGGTCACTACCGGGTTGGTATTTTCGAGAAAAGGGATCAACTCGCGATAGCGCCACACGCCGCTTTGGTCGATCGCCGCGTTGCTCATGCGGCGTTCGCGCCACAACCGCTTGAGCGCCTCGGCATCGATGCCGGAAAAGTCGTATTCAGTCTCGAGAAGCGCGCCGCACGCAGGGCAATTGTAGATCACCTCCGTGACGGCATAGCGTCGCCGGCAGGAGGGCTCGAAACACACCAGGGATGGGGTCATGAACTTCATTGATTATACTGGGTGAGACTATGTTCCAGGTCCAGACTCGTCCCGAATCGTTCGATGTGATCGTCGTTGGCTCAGGGGCCACCGGCGGATGGGCGGCCAAGCAGCTTACCGCCGCCGGAATGCGCGTGGCGATGCTCGAAGCCGGGGCCAAAATCACGCCCAAGGATTTCACCGAGCACATGCAGAGCTGGCAGTTGCCCTACCTCGGCATGAACCAGTCGAAGATTCGTGAGGACCGTCCCATCCAGGGCCGCTGCTACGCCTGCACCCAAGGTAATCACAAATGGTTCGTGAACGACCACGAGAACCCCTACGTTCAGGAAAAGCCTTTCTGGTGGATTCGCCAGCGCGTTCTCGGCGGCCGCTCCAATAGCTGGGGCCGCCAGAGCTACCGCATGGGCGACATCGATTTCAAAGCGGCCTCCCGTGACGGCTACGGCGACGATTGGCCGATCTCCTACGCGGAAATGGTTCCCTACTACGAACAGGTGGAAAAATACGTCGGCATCAGCGGCCAAGCCGAAGGCCTCCCCCAACTTCCCGACAGCGTCTTTCTTCCGCCCATGGACATGACCTGCGCCGAACTCAAACTCCGCAAGCAGGCCAGAGCCAAGTTTGACCGTACCGTCACCATCGGCCGTACCGCCATCCTCACCCGCAACCACAACGGCCGCTCTGCATGCCACTTTTGCGGACCCTGCGAGCGCGGCTGCGCTACCAACTCCTACTTCGCCAGCCCGTGGACCACGATCGCCGACGCCCAGAAATCCGGCCGCCTCACCCTTCTCACCGATGCCGTTGCCGCCCGCGTCACCATGAAAGACGGCAAAGCCGCTGGCATCGAATATGTTGACCGTACTTCCCGCCAGGTCCGCGAGGCGCGCGCCAAGATCGTGATCCTGTGCGCGTCCACGATGGAATCCACGCGGCTGCTGCTCAATTCCGGAATTTCAAACTCGAGCGGTGCGCTCGGCCACTACCTCATGGATCACATCTACCAGGGCGGCGCCCGCGGCGACATGCCAGACATCGAAACCAAGCCCTGGGCGGGGATGCCGAGGCGCCCCAACGGCATCTATGTGCCGCGCTTCCGCAATGTGAAGGAGACGATGACCAACGGTTTCATCCGCGGCTACGGCTATCAGGGCGGAGGAACGACAACGTTCGATTTCGGCGCGCCAGGTTACGGCAAGTCCTACAAAGACGCCGTCCGCAATGGCCGCACCTCGCTCGGAATCAGCCTCTGGGGCGAATGTCTCGCGCGCAAGGAGAATCGCGTCGAGATCGACAGGAACCAGGTGGATGCCTGGGGTATTCCGATTCTCAAGGTCAACATGGAGTGGGGCGACAACGAGAAGAAGCTATGGCACGACGGCCGCGCGCAGGCCGCCGAAATGCTCGAAGCCGCCGGCGCGAAAAACGTCGAGCTGACCGGCCAGTTCTCCGTCCCGGGCTTCTGCATTCACGAGGTCGGCACGGCGCGAATGGGCAACGATCCCAAGACGAGCGTCGTCAACAAGTATTGCCAGTCCCACGACGTTGAGAACGTTTTCGTCACCGATGGCGCTTGCTGGGTCTCCATCGGCTGCTCCAATCCAACGCTCACCATGATGGCGCTCACCGTGCGGGCGTGCGATTACATCGTCCGCGAATACGCCAAGAAGGCCTGAATTCTACGGCACGCGCACGGAAACGATACCCACCGGCCGCCGGTTGGCTCCGTACCCGATCGCGGTGACGATGTTGGACTTCGTGCTCACCACCTGAACCGCTGCCGCTTGTGCTCCGCCGCCAGCCGCACCGCCGCCGGCACCGCCGGGAAACACACCTGGAGCGCCGCCGCCACCAGGAGCACCACCGCCACCA
>JBGSME010000886.1:0-2317 GCA_041740335.1 Bryobacteraceae bacterium
CCGCCTCGGTCGCCGCGGCGTTGCCGATGTGGGACGGAGCAGGACTGTCTTCGAAGTCGACTTCGGCGCGCCCGCCGGGCGGGATGTCCAGATAGAAAGTCACGATGCCGGTGGCCCAGTCTCCATGGTCCGGAGCGGCGACGGCGCCGGTGGCGGCCCCTGGAGTCGGTACCGAATTCAGACCCGCCAGTTCAACAGAGGTGTCGGTGCGATCCACCACCCGCCACGTACCGTTGAGTTCCACGGGGCTGGCTCCGGTGATGGTTACCTGCTCCCCGTCGAAGATGTTGTGAGCCGTGGCCAGAGTGATCCGGACATACATGGACGGTTCACATTGCGCGGTTGTGGAACAAGTTTCCGAGGTACGGCCGCTCACCGCGGCGATGGTGTACGCCGCGGTCCGGTTCCGGTGGCGCGTTTTGACGTCTGCCTGCCAGGCAGGCAGCAGCGCGCGTGGGGAGACCAGATTCCCGCCGCTGTCATAGGTGGCAACAGCGGGCCGCGGGTAAGCGGTAAAGTCGCCTACAGCGCCGGTTACGACAACGTTGACGGGCAATCCGGATTGCCCGCTGCCCTGGACATCCCGGACAGTGATCCGGTTGTCGAGAGCCAACGCCCCGCCGGCTGCATTCAGGAAGATTGCCGCTTGCAGCAAAAGGACTCGATGCATTCTCATAGCAGCCCCCAGGTCCAGGCGCTCACCACAACGTTGGAAGACGCCGCCAGAGCGCCGCTCCGGTTGCAGATCCGCGTGTCGACGATTCCTGGCCGGACGTGGATGCCCTCGACAAAGACAAAGCCGATCTCGGACGGCATCACCAGATCCACCGTTGCTTTGTCACCCGATTCGGCGCCGGCCACGACGACACTTACGTTCAGGCAACTGTCGTTGGCCAGATTCAGTGACGATATCGTGAAGGTGCCCGAGCCGGAGATGGTTCGCTGACTGGCCGTGTTCAGCCGCAAAGGAGCGGTTGGCGTACCATCGCCCAAAAGCCCGCCGGTGCTGGTAACGGTGCCGCTTCCGCCACCGCCGCTGCCGGGGGCTCCCTGATTTGCCCACACATTGGTGGCGCTACAGCCATAGAAGTTCTGGCCGGCCGGCGCGACGGTCAGAAAGAAAGTATCCCCCTGGCTGCATGTTGCCGGTAGTGTTGCCCCGGTCTTGAATGGCCGGGTTACCGTCGCGTTGCTAAAATCAACGTTTTTTCCTTGCGTTCGGAGATCGACAGATGTCTGCCCCATGGCTCCGGTGCATGACAGCAACGCGGAGCAGCAAAATACGAAGTTCCTCATTACCCCTCCATAGTACAAATGTACCAGTACTTATGGTACCAGTACTGGAACTAGTGTACTATAGAAATCGTTTGACTGGGGCGTGGGTCCGGCGGCGGAGGTGCGTATCTTGCGCTAGACGCGGGCCGACGGGACGATTTTCGTCGCGTCGAGGATGGGGAGATTGGCGCCCTGGAGTTCGGCCAGCATCGCCGCCGACGGTTTCTGCGCAATGATCAGGTGATCGGCGCCGTCGAGCATGCTGGCCATGGATGGCGTCAACAGTTTGCCGATGTGCGGCAGGGAAGACAGCAGAAAGTTCAGGTTGCTGCCGTAGATTTGGCCGAGGTCGATGTGGGGATCGAAAATCTTCAAGTCGCGGCCTTTGGCAATGAGTTGTTCCACCAGCGTGACCACCGGGCTCTCGCGAAGATCGTCGGTATTTTCCTTGAAGGCAAGGCCGAAGATGCCAAGCCGTTTGGAGGGAAGCGCCAGAGCGGCGTCGATCACGCGGCGGAGATGCTCGTCATTGCTGGCCAGAACCGATTCGAGCATCGGCAGACGGGTGTCGAGGCGGCGCGAGCGGTAGGTCAAGGCGCGAAGGTCCTTGGGAAGGCAGGACCCGCCGAAGGCAAAACCGGGTTTCAGATATGCGGCGGAAACATTGAGGCGCACATCCTTGCAGAGGGTTTCCATCACTTCCATGGGATCGACGCCGACTTGCTCGCCGAGGGTACCGATTTCATTGGCAAAGCTGATCTTCACGGCGTGGAAGGCGTTGCAGGCGTATTTGATCATTTCGGCGGTGCGCAGCGATACGCGGCAAGGCTCGATGCCGAGGGGCGCATAGAGGCGGCACACCGTATCGACGGCCTGCGGATTGGCGCCGCCGACCACGATGATGGAAGGATCCTCGAAATCCTTTACGGCGGATCCTTCGCGGAGGAACTCAGGGTTGGAGACCACCTCGGCGGCGGCACCGAGAAGCGGCATCGCGACGTCCTCGCAGGTACCGGGAAAGACCGTGCTGCGAACGGCCACG
>JBGSME010000887.1:0-6914 GCA_041740335.1 Bryobacteraceae bacterium
GTGATTGTACGCCGGGGCGGCAACAGCGTTCTGCCCGGGGGCCGAATCGTGACGCCGCTGGGCAAGCAATATACTACAGGACCGGGCCCGTTCGGCCTCGCGATCAACCCATCGGGCGACCGCGTGGTTTCCGCCGACGGCGGGCCGAACCGTTACGCACTGAGCTTTGTGGAGCGCGATAAGAAGCAGGTCTGGCGGACGAGGCATCAGGTGGCGCCGCGGAACCGGGAAGAGGAAGAAGATGACGACGACGCCGATTGGCGTAGCGTCTTTCTTGGGCTGGGGTTCGCTGACAATCGGGACCTGTATGTGTCGGAAGGTAACTCGGGCCGCGTCCGGTTGATTGACTCGCGCAACGGCAAGCGAAAACAGCTTTACGATCTGAACCAGGGCAGCTTCCACGACAGTTATACCGGCGACCTTGCCTATCACGCGCCAACGAGGCGGCTCTACGTGCTGGATCAGGCGAATTTCCGGCTCGCGATCATCGATACAAAAGATCGCAAAATTGTTTCGTCGATCCGGACGGGGCGCCTGCCGTTCGCAATGGCCCTTTCCCCGGACGGGCAGCGCGTCTACGTCGCCAACATCGGGATGTTCGAGTACAGCGCGATTCCTGGCGCCGATCGGAAGCGGGCGCGCGAGACCGGCCTGCCGTTTCCGGCATTTGGATTTCCTTCGTCCGAATCGATGGCTGGCGCAAGGCGGCGCACTGCCGGCGGCGCGGTGGACGTGGCGGCGCTTGGGGATCCGAACGTGGCCGAGTCAAATTCGCTCGCCGTGATCGACGTGAGCGATCCGGCTGCGCCGAAGCTGATCAAGCAGATTCGGACAGGGCGGCCGTTCGGCAATGGGATCCATGGCGGCAGCAGTCCATCGGCGGTAACCGCAAGCGAAGACCGCGTGTATGTGTCGAACGGGAACAATGACTCTGTTACCGTGATCGACGCCACGAAACTCGAAGTGGAACGTGAGATCGTATTGCGCATCAGCGGGCTGGAACAGTATCGCGGCGTGCTGCCGATCGGCTCCGCGGTGGATCCGCACACGGGATGGTTGCTGGTGGCGGCGGCGGGCATCAACGCGGTGGCAGTGATCGATACGAAGACGCAACAGCCGATCGGGTTGATCCCGACGGCATGGTTTCCGACCAAAGTGCAGATTCATGAGAGCGTGGTTTGGGTGAGCTGCGCGAAGGGGCATGGTACGGGGCCGAATGCGAGCCGGATGGGTCCAGCCGCGGATACTTTTCATGGCGAGCGCCGGCGCGGGACGGTGGTGGCGTTTCCGCTGCCGGATGTTTCGGAACTCGAGAAACACACGGCGCAGGTGTTCTATAACAACGGCTTCGTCCCGGCGAAGGAGCGGCCCGGCGCGGTGCCTGCCGGGATCGAGCATGTGGTGATGATCGTGAAGGAGAACCGGACCTTTGACGAGGTGTTCGGCGATATCGAGACAGCATCGAATGGACCAGTGAACGGCGTACCGATCCTGGCGAGGTTCGGGAAGTGGGGTGTAATCCAGAACGAGCCCGGCGGGCTGAAACAGCGGCTTGCGTTGCGGGGAATCCAGGTGACGCCGAACCACCATGCGCTCGCCGCGCGGTTCGCTTTCTCCGATAACTTTTACGCGGATTCGGAAGTAAGTGTGGATGGGCATCATTGGCTGGTGGGGTCGTACCCGAACGCGTGGACCGAGTCTACCTTGATGGCGGCCTATGGCGGGCAGAAGGACTTTCGCCTGCCGGCGTCGCCGGGCGGAGCGCCGGGGCGCTTGTTGTTCGCGCAGAGCAATTCATCGGTACATCCGGAGGAGCAGTTGGAGGCCGGCGGGCTCTGGCATCATCTGGAGCGGAACGGCATCCCATTTCGTAACTTTGGCGAAGGCTTCGAACTGGCGGGCGCCGATGAGGGAACCGGCTTGAAGCCCACAGGGGCGCGCTATCTCACCAACGTGCCGATGCCGGATGTGTTGTACCGGAACACGTCGCGCGAGTATCCGAACTACAACATGAATATCCCGGATCAGTTTCGCGCCACGCAGTTCATCGAGGAAATCAACGAGCTGTACGTGAAGCCGGGCAGGCCGCTGCCGCGCTTTTTGTTCATCCACCTGCCCAACGATCACATGGCGCGGCCGCGGCCGGAGGACGGTTATCCTTTCGACGCAAGTTTTGTGGCGGACAACGACTATGCGCTGGGGCGGATAGTCGAGTATCTTTCGCACTCCCCGTGGTGGAAGAAGATGGCGATCTTTGTGACCGAGGACGATGCACAGGGCGGTGTGGATCATATCGATTCGCACCGAACGGTGATGCTGATGGTGAGCCCGTATTCGCGCCAGGCTCATCTGTCCCGTGTCAACGCGAGCTTTCCGGCGCTGCTGAAGACAGTGTTCCGGTTGTTGCGGATTCCACCGCTCAATCTGTTTGACGCGACGGCGGCGGATCTGGCCGATTGCTTCACCGATCAGCCGGACTTCACGCCTTACGACAAGGTCCCGGTGGCCGGGGAGATATTCGATCCGAGCAAGGCGAAGGAACCGTCGGACCCGCTGCCCTCGCCGCGAATGGACGATCCAAGGGTGATCGAGGAGCAGCGCCGCCGGCTCCAACAGTAAGCCGGCGAAGTCTTACTTAAAAGCGCGTTTTCCAGGGACGACGGTGGAGGCGATGAGGCGATTCAGCTCGCGGCGCGCCGCCTCGGCCCACGGGCTGGCGGGGTCGATCTGGAGATACGCGCGCCAATGCCGGACCGCCTTCATAGTCTCCCGCTTGTTCTGATAGAGCAACGCGAGATTGTAGTGAGCGTCGGCGTAGTTGGCGTCGATGTCGAGAGCGGCCAGATAGTGTCTACGGGCTTCCTCTTCGGCGCCGCGTTCGTCGTGGAGGTTGCCGAGATTGAAATGCGCGAGCGCGTAATTGGGATTGGCTTCGAGGGCACGTATGTAGTATTTCTCAGCGCGGAGGAGATCCCGCTCGGAGAAGTAGACGGTGCCGAGGTTCACCAGCGCGGCGGCGAAGTGCGGGTCGAGCGCGATGGCAACACAGTAGGCGTCGACGATCCGATCCCGTGTTCCGCCATTTTGCTCTAGTTCCACGCCTCGGAGGAACCAGGTTTCCGCCTCCTGTTGTTTGCGGCGCGAAGCGGCGGCGCGTTCCTCATCGGCCCGGTTGGGGAGGGCGACGGCGGTGTCGTAGCCGGGTTCATCATGGAAGGCGAGCACCAGTTGCCCGCTTTCGGCTTCGAGATGCTGGCCTCCAATGCGGACGTGAATGCGCTTACCGTCAACGTAGAGCTTCAGGTCAGTGAGCGGATTGGCGACCCCGTCGAGCTTCTGGCGGACCGAATCGAGGGCACGGCGAATCTTGTCCGGCCGGACTTTGCTTGCCTTCAGTTGCACCAGAACGCGGAGCGCGAGGAGTTGGCGAAAATCGAAGGAAACAGCCTCTTCAATGAGTCCGCTCTGCTCCCAGCGGCGTAGCTGCGACGCAGACACGCGCGCCATGCGCAAAACCTCCGCTTTTGTGAACTCCTGCCTGCTTGCCACAACCGTTACCGGCTGATTGTAGCATGGGGTTACTGGGAGGTCGCGCGGCTACGCGCTGTCACGAACGAGTCGGTTTGGCTCTTTCCAATGGATCGCCGCCTGGATGGTGTTTCCGCTCCAGCCGCGTGCCGGCATCGTCTCGCCGACGGTGACGATACTGAGGGCGCGGGAAACGGGAGTGACGTTGAAATTTCCGAGGCGGGCGACGGTGTCGGGCGCGTTCACGCCATCGGCGCTCATCGGCACAATCACCATCTCAGTGTCGCGCATAAGCGCCATTCGCCGGGTATCGACAAGAGCGGCGTAGAGGGGCGCCCGCCAACGCATCACGTTGGCATTGATCTCGCTTTTTCGCGTGTACACCAAATAGGCGCCGGCGCTGTGTTCCAGCCAGTGCTGTTGTGTGGTGGACATGGTGAGCAGCTCGCCATCGTCCCAAGTCCATGGCTGGATCGCGCCCCACTGCAGTCCGTCGGCGGAGAGCGCCACATAGCCGTGATCGTCCTCGGCGCGGATCGTCATGGCGAAGCGCCCGTCGCCGAGGCGCGTGAGCGAGGGTTCGAGCAGACCCCGCTTCACACCCAGGCGTAGCGTGTTGCCGTGCTGCTTAACGGAAATCCGTTCGCCGTCGAAAGTGCAACGCACGGTTCCGACGCCGCGATCGGCTTGCCCGAGCGGACCATAGGTGAGCGGCACCAGCAGGTCCCCATCAGGCAACGTGAGACGCTGGGAGCAATTGCTGCCGTAGATGGCGGTGGCTTCCGGGTCGTTCCACTCGAGTTTACGTGGCTCGGTCCAGCTTGCATCCGGGCGTTGGACCCAATAAACGGGCCAGCGCTTTTCATTGGGCATGGTGAGCTTGCCGTCTTTGTAGTAGACGTTCCAGCCCATAAAGACGATGGCGCCGGTGGCGGGATCCTGGTGCGGAACCGTATCGCAGACACCTTCTTCGATGCCGTGCGGAAGCATGCGGCGTCCGAGGCCGGGGATGGGACGGGGCTCACTCCAGGTAGTACCGGCGTCGAGCGATTCGGACCAGTGTACGGGGCCGAACACGTCGGAGCCCGATATGGTTTGCGTCGCCATGACAAGGCGGCCGTCCTTGAGCCGGCATGCTCGCGGATGAAACCAAGTGACGCCGGATTCGCGGCCGCGCCAGATGATCGTGTTGTCCACGCGCTTGATGAGTCCGCTGTCGTGCTGCTGCGATGGGGGCTTGCCGCAACCGGACGCGGCGGCCAAACCGGCGGCCAGAAACTGTCGGCGCGGCGTAAGCATGGGGCTTGTGCCGCGACATTCGGTGTGAAATGTCATTCCTGTTATCTTATTCCGGCGGGTGGTGTCCAGGGTGAGGAGAGGCAGAGGGCCAGGTACTGGAAGTTTCGGTACTTATTGACCCTCCACTTAAGTGGAGCTTTCGTAGAAAATTCCTGGTACTTAGGAATAAAAGGTTGACATGGGCAAGGATGGCCATCAGTATAGTTTTCAACGAACAATTGACTAGTACTTTTTGGAGACAAGGCTATGAGTAAGTGGTTACTAATTCTCCTAGGACTGTTCGGGGTCGGCGCAATGACCTATCTTTGCGCCACGCGGCATCGGCCGGACATTGAGGCTGACTTGACGCAGCGAACCGGCCAAACGCTTGCCGGCATTGAGGGTGTGAGCGCCGCTGCCGAAGGCCAGGTTATAACGCTGCGCGGCGAGGTTCCTGACCAGGCGGCAAGGGATAGGGCCGGGAATCTGGCGGCTGGCGTTTGGGGAGTATCCGAAGTCCGGAATCTGCTGGAGATCAAGGCAATACCGGTACTGACGCAGGAGAAGCGGGAGGCGATCAATTGCCAGGAAACGTTCAACACTTTGCTGAGTGAGCCGATTCGGTATGCAACAGGTAGTTCCGTGATCGCGCGGTCGAGCCGTCCATTGCTCAACAAACTTGCCGACGCCGCCAAAGCATGCCCTTCGGCGGATATAGAGATCGGCGGGCACACGGACGCTCGGGGCAAGCTGGCAATGAATATGAAGCTTAGCCAGGCGCGGGCCAACTCGGTGATGGCTTACTTGCAGAAGCGGGGCATCGGGAAGAAGCAATTGAGCGCAGTTGGATATGGCCCGACAAAACCGATCGCGGATAACGCAACGCCAGAAGGCATGGAGAAGAATCGCCGGACCGAATTCAAAGTGAAAGGACTGTAGGTTATTCATGTACTACGTATTCACCAATATCTTCTGGTGCCTTCTGGCGGCCGCCTTATTGGGCGGGTTGATCGGGTGGTTGCTGCGCGGCTTTGGCTTCGGAAGCAAACTTGCTGAGTTGGAATCCGATTGGGGAGGCCGCCTCGGTCTGTTGGAGGGGGAGAAGGCTCAATTGGCGACACAGTTCCGCGAATCGCAAACCGCAGCCGCAGAATGGCAAGGCCGATTCACAACGCTCGAGGCCGATCATGGCAAGCTGAGGTCCAACTTTGCGGATGTGTCGGGCAAGGTGCCGGTACTGGAAGCCGCCGTTGCCGGATGGGCGGCGAAAAGCGCGGCATGGGATGGCGAAGCGGCGAAGTTGCAGGCCGATCTGAAAGCGTGCGCGGACGCGCGGGGCGGGCTGGAGGGCGCGGTGAGCGAATGGGCCTCGAAGGCCAAGGCGTGGGATACCGAGCGTGCGGATCTGGTGGCGAAGGTGCGGGCGGCGGAAGAGAGGCTCGGGCAGGCCTTGGCCGACGATAAGGCCGATGAAGCGGCCTATGAAAAGACGATCGCGGCGCTCAATGCCGATCTGGCCGCGGTCCACGATCAGCATAAGGATCTCAGCGCTACTTACACTGGCTTGCAGGCAACTTACTCAGGGCTGCAAGGCAATTTTAGCCGCGTGGAGGGAGCCAATCGAGATTTGCAGGGTGAGGTGGAGAGTTCGGCGAGGGCGATCGCGGCGCTTCGCGCCGAAGCAGCCGAGATGCAGGCGAAGTTGGAACGGGCGCAGGAGGACGACAAGGCCGATGATACGGCTTATGAGAAGACGATCGCGGATTTGCATGGGACGATCGCGAAATTGGAAGGGGAGACTAACGATCACAAAGCGCGCATCCAGAGGCTGATTGAAGCCGACAAGGCCAACGATGCGGCCTATGAGCGGAAGATCGCCGTCTTCCAATCCCGGATCGATACTTTGGAAGCCGAGTCAGCGGATTCACGAGGTAAGTTGCAAAGGGCGGTCGCCGACGACAAGGCCGATGACGCGGCCTACGAAAAGACGATCGCGGATTTGCGTGAGACGATTGCGGCGTTTGAGATCGAACGTGCTGAATGGACGGTGCGCGCGCAGGCGCTCGAAACGCGTCTTGCCCCGGCGCCGCCATTGGCGATGGAGATCG
>JBGSME010000888.1:0-5050 GCA_041740335.1 Bryobacteraceae bacterium
GGGGGCCTGGAGAAAGCGGGCAAGACGGTGAAGAGCGTTGGAATGCTCGACATCAATTCGGCCACCGACAAAGAGCTGCAGGACCTGCCGGGCATTGGCGACGCCTATTCGGCCAAGATCATCGCGGGGCGTCCGTATCTGCGCAAGGATGAGTTGGTTTCGAAGGGTGTGCTTTCGGAGGCCACCTACGAAAAGATCAAGAACCGAGTCGTTGCGCGAAAGAAGAAATAGGCCGTGGCTCGTTCCAGTACTCCCCGGGCCGGGGTGCTCCTGCTAGAATGGTCCGGTACAAAGTTTCACCATGAGCACACCGGTATTCAAGAATTACATCAACGGCGAGTGGGTGGACGGACCCACGTTTGAAAACAGGAACCCGGCGAACACCGACGAAGTAGTCGGTCTGTTCGTGAAAGGGTCGGTCGCGGATATGGATTCCGCGGCGGCCGCGTCGGCGGAAGCGTTTCCGAAATGGGCGGGAATGAATGCGCCGGCGCGCGGCGCGCTGCTGAACAAAGTCGCCGACATCCTCGACAGCAAGTTCGAGCAGCTTGGCGAGGAAATGACGCGCGAAGAAGGCAAGACCTTCCCCGAGGCAAAGGGCGAGGTCCGGCGGGCGATCAACATCTTCCGCTACTTCGGCGGCGAAGGCTCGCGGATGCCTGGCATTCTGGTTCCGAGCGAACGGGACCGGGTCCACATGTTCGCCCTCCGGAAACCGATCGGCGTGATCGGGCTGGTGACGCCGTGGAACTTCCCGATCGCCATACCGGCGTGGAAGCTTGCGCCGGCGCTGATTTGCGGGAACACCGTGATCCTGAAGCCGGCATCGGCGTCGCCGCTGAGCGCGTGGCGAATCGTCGAAGCATGCCATGAAGCCGGGATTCCGAAGGGCGTGGTGAATTTTGTCGCCGGGTCCGGCGGAACGTTGGGCAGCGCGCTCGTGAATGCGGCGCCGTTGAAGGCTGTCTCGTTTACGGGATCGTGCGAAGTGGGGCAGTGGCTGCACAACGAAGCTTCCAAGCGGCGGCTGCGCATCCAGTTGGAAATGGGCGGCAAGAATCCCACGATCGTCTTGGCCGATTGCGATTTCAACGCGTCGGTTGAGAACGTGGTGAACGCGGCGTTCTTCTCGACCGGCCAGAAGTGCACCGCGACCAGCCGAGCGATTGTCGAAGACGCCATCTACGATAAGTTCGTGGCCGCGCTCGTCGAGCGGACCAAGAAGCTGAAAGTGGGCAACGGGATGGAGGCGGGCATCGATATCGGCCCGGCGATCGACGAAGGGCAGTTGGAGACGAACCTCAAATACATCGAGATCGGGCGGCAGGAAGCCGGGGCTCCCGTGGTCGGTGGAAATCGGCTCACTGGCGGCGCGTATGACAAGGGCTTCTTCGTGGAGCCGACCATCTTCTCGAACGTCACCGAGAGCATGCGTATCGCGCAGGAAGAAATTTTCGGACCGGTGCTCGCCGTGATGCGCGCGTCGGACTTTGAAGACGCGATGCGGATTGCCAACAACATCCCGTTCGGATTGTCGGCATCGATTCAGACCACGAATCTTTCGCGGGCCTTCGAATATATCTATCGCATGGAAGCGGGTTTGCTCACGGTGAATCTGCCGAGTGCGGGCGTGGAATACCAACTGCCGTTTGGCGGCACGAAGGACTCCAGTTTCGGTCCGAAGGAACAGGGCCCGGCCGCAATGGATTTCTATAGCGATTACAAGACGATCTACCTGAAGTACTGACAGAAGCAAATTCAAATGCAATTGACCCAAGTTCTTTGGCGCAGTAAGGTCACCGCCGCGATATGGGATGACGGCAAGGCCTATCCGATCCCGGACTATTCAATCCAGGAGCTGATCCGGCGAAGCGAGGTTACCGACACGGACCTGTCGACGCTGGCTCGGCGGCAGGCTTCCACGCACGCCGAGCAGCTATCGCCGATCCTGCCGATACACCCGCGCGAAGTGTGGGCATGCGGGTGTACCTACGAGATGAGCGCGCAGTTTCGGGACGCCGAGCACAACACCCGCGAAGGCTTTTACGCGTATGTCTTCAACAAAGACAATCGGCCGGAAAGTTTCTTCAAGGGCACAGCCCGCGTGTGCGTAGGGCCGGGGCAGGGCATCGGGATCCGCCCGGACTCGACGTTCACGGCTCCGGAGCCCGAATTGGCGGTGGTGTTGGGCACGGCCGGCAAGATCCTTGGTTATACCCTGGCCAACGACGTATCCGCGTGGGACATTGAACGGGAGAACCCGCTTTATCTACCGCAGTCGAAGGTCTATAATGCCTGCTGCGCGCTGGGTCCGGTGATTGTGACGCCCGATGAAATCACCGATCCGTATTCGCTCGAAATGACGTGTACGATCACCCGTGGGGGAGAGCAGATTTTTTCCGGAAGCGTGAATACTTCGAAGCTCAGCCGGAAGATCGAGTCGCTGGTGGAGTATCTGTTCCGGGCGAACTCGGTGCCCAGTGGTTCGGTGCTCTGCACCGGTACGGGGATCATCGCGAAGGAAGAGCACGCGCTAAAGGCCGGGGATGTGGTCACGATCCGTGTGCCGGAGATCGGGGAGCTGAGCAACCCGGCTGTTTTGTTGGAGGCGTAGGGAGCGGGTGACGATGGTCACCTTTTCTTCGCTCCCGGACTGCGGCACAAGAGACCTCTTGTGCCGATAGGGGTTCTAAGCCGGCTCGCAGACGCTCCCATCTCGGAAGCGGCCGGCGCTAGGGCTTCACCTGGACCAGATCGGCGGCGGCTCCGCCGTTGGCGAGCACTGCGGCGGCGTCCTGTTCGGTGAACTGCTCCACCTTGGAGGAGATGTTCATGGAACAGAATTTCGGTCCGCACATCGAACAGAAATGGGCGTCCTTGAAACCCTCCTGCGGGAGCGTCTCGTCATGATAGGCCTGTGCGGTTTCGGGATCGAGCGACAGCTCGAATTGTTTCTTCCAGTCGAAGCTATAGCGGGCGCGGCTTAGTTCGTCGTCGCGATCGCGTGCGCCTGGGCGGTGGCGGGCAATGTCGGCGGCGTGGGCGGCGATCTTGTAGGCGATGATACCCTGCTTCACGTCTTCCTTGTTGGGAAGGCCGAGGTGCTCCTTCGGCGTGACGTAGCAAAGCATGGATGCGCCGTACCAGCCGATCATGGCCGCGCCGATAGCCGAGGTGATGTGATCGTAGCCGGGGGCGAAGTCAGTCACCAGCGGTCCGAGAGTATAGAACGGCGCTTCATGGCACAGTTCCACTTCTTTTTCCACCTGTAGTTTGATCTGATCCATCGGGATGTGGCCGGGACCTTCGATCATCACCTGCACGTCGTGCGCCCAAGCCTTGCTGGTCAGCTCGCCGAGAGTTTTCAATTCCGCGAATTGGGCTTCGTCGCTGGCGTCGGCCAGGGAGCCGGGCCGGAGGCCGTCGCCCAGGGAAAAGCTGACGTCGTGCTTCTGGAAGATCTTGCAGATTGCGTCGTAGTGCTCGTAGAGAAAATTCTGTTTGTGGTTTTTGACCATCCATTCGGCGAGGATGGATCCGCCTCGCGACACAATGCCGGTGACGCGCTTGGTGGTGAGCGGAATGTACTGGATGAGGACGCCGGCGTGGATGGTCATGTAGTCGACACCCTGCTCGGCCTGCTCCTCGATCACTTCGAGCATGACGTTGATGTTGAGGTCCTCAACGCGGCGGACGCGGCTCAGCGCTTCGTAGATCGGCACGGTGCCGATGGGCACTGGAGAGGCATCGATGATCGCTTTGCGGATCCGGGGGATGTCGCCGCCGGTGGAGAGGTCCATCACCGTGTCGGCGCCATACTTGACCGAATAGCGCAGTTTCTCCAGTTCGCCTTCGATATCGGAAGTGGTGGAGGAGTTCCCGATATTCGCGTTAATCTTGCACTTCGAGGCGACGCCGATGGCCATGGGCTCAAGGGCGGTGTGGTTCCAGTTGGCGGGAATGATCATGCGTCCGCGAGCGACCTCGTCGCGCACGGTTTCGGCAGTGAGACTTTCGCGCTGTGCCACATAGTGCATTTCCTCGGTGAGGATGCCTTGTTTGGCGTAACTCATCTGGGTGCGAACGGCGTCGGCTTCGCGGCGGCGCAAGTATTCGGGTCGCGGGTTGGCTTGGCTCATTGTTAGTTCTGAAAATCTCCCCAACCTCAAGTCTACGATACAGACGGGCGTTACCGATTGGGCACCGGCTGAGCTTGAGGACGGGACGCGCGGGGCGGGCGTTGTCCGAAAGGGCGGGGAGGATCGGCGACGAAGCCGGCGACATCTTTGGCGGCCTTTGTGGGAATGCCGGGCTTTTCGAGGAAGCCGAGATCGCGGAACCAATCGATGAAGCGATCCTGCCAGGTTCCGAACGGGATACCGTTGCGGTGGGTGAGGCCGCCGCTCATGCGTGCGCCGCCGGGAAGGGCGTCGCCGGGGTGGCGTCCGTTGCCGTAGACGTGCATTTCGATATTGGGAACACCTTTGGTGAGCATGGCCGAAAAATAGTCCATGGCCCAAACGGCATGTCCGCGGTCGCCGGAGCCGCCGGTGGCGATGAAGGCGGGAGGCACGTTGGGTGGAATCTCGGGCGCGGTACGGTTGCGGGCGAAGGGGGTGGGCCCGGGGTAGATGATGCCGGCGAAGTCGGGCCGCGACGAGATGCCGGACAGGGGGCCCGACGCGTTGGCCTGGTCGAACTCGGCGTAGCGGACGGTGGCCGCGGAGGTAAGTTCCGCTCCGGCCGAAAAGCCCATGATGCCGATCCGATTCGGATCGATGTCCCATTGCGCGGCGTAGGCCCGGACAAGGCGGATGGCCTGCAGCATGTCGTTCACCGCGTCCACTTCGGCGTTGTAGCCGTCACTGCGCAGGCGGTTCCGAAGGATCACGGTATTGACTCCGTAGTTATAGAAAAAGGGAACGAAGTCCGCGCCCTCGGTGCCGACGTTGAGGGTGCGGTGACCGCCGCCGGCCACGAGGATGACGGCCGATCCGGTGTTGATGCCGCGATCCACGCGGTGGAATTCGATTGATGGATTGTGAATGTT
>JBGSME010000889.1:0-4869 GCA_041740335.1 Bryobacteraceae bacterium
TCCCCTTTCCGGCCGTAGCCACTATTTCCTCGGCGCCCGCCGCATCGCCGGCGTACCCCACTTCAGCCGTGTCCGCCAGACCGCTGTCTACCCAGGCATCGACCTCATTTGGCACGGCGCCGGGCGGCGGCTCGAATACGATTTCCGCGTTGCCCCAGGCGCAGACCCCGCCGCGATCCGGATCCGGTTCGAGAACGCCGGCCGCCTGACGCTCGACGGCGGCGATTTGATCCTCGGCTCTGGCTTCCGCCAGCCCAAGCCGATCTTATATCAGGAGACGCCCTCCGGTCGGCGGGAAATCGCCGGCGGTTACCGCCTCCTTGGAACCGTCGTCACCTTTGAGGTCGGCGATTACGATCGCACCCGCGAGTTGGTGATTGACCCGGTTCTCGCTTGGTCCGCCGTCCTGGGCGGCTCTGGCGACGATGTTCCCAATTCGCTGGCATTGGATTCTTCCGGCAACATCTACGTCACCGGCCGCACCGCATCGCTCGACTTTCCGTCGGTTAGCCCCAGGCAGGCGAGTTCCGGCGGCGATACCGACGTGTTCGTCACCAAACTCAATGCCGCCGGAACCGCGGTCATCTACTCCACTTACTTGGGAGGCAGCGGGCGCGATGAGGGCAACGGGATCGCGGTCGACACCGCCGGCAACGCCTACATCGCCGGCTCTACCGAATCCTCGAACTTCCCCTTGCAGAGCCCCGTGCAATCCACCCTCGGCTGGACCCGCGATGCATTCATCGCCAAACTGAACGCCGCCGGAAACACCCTCGTCTACTCCACCTACTTTGGCGGCGCCGGTTCGTTCGACTGGGCGACCGCCATCGCCATCGACGGACCCGGCAATGCCTACGTCACCGGAGTCACCGGCGGCGGACTGACACCGATTAGTGCTTTTCAGGCCGTGCATGGGGGCAATGAAGACGCTTTCGTCACCAAGCTGAACGCCGCTGGTACCGCCCACCTCTACACCACTTATCTCGGTGGAAGCTTCCAGGATCGAGCTCTCGGAATCGCGCTGGCTCCCGGCGGTTTGGCGACCATCGTTGGAGTGACAACCTCGGATAACCTCCCGTTGATGAATCCCAAACAGGGTGCCCGCCTTTCGTCTTTCGAAGCAGCATTCGTTTCGCGCTTCAACGCGGCCGGTGACGGCCTCATCTTCTCAACCTATTTGAGCGGGACCGGCACCCAACAACAGGCCAATGGCGTTGCCGTCGGATCCACCGGCAATACCTACGTCGTCGGCGAAACTTACTCATCCGACTTCCCCGTAAAGAACGCGAGTCAGCCCACTTTGGGAGGATTGCGAGACGCGTTTGTAACCGCCTACAATTCGGCCGGGACCGACTATCTTTTCTCCACCTACCTCGGTGGCTTCGGAAGTGATAGCGGTAAGTCGATCGCCATCGACGCCACCGGAGCCGCCGTCGTGGCTGGCGAAACCGAGTCCGCCAATTTTCCATTGTCCGGATCGTTCCGGCCGGCCGACGTGGCGCATATCTACCGGTCGGCGGATGCCGGCGCAACTTGGTCCCCTTCCGGTTTCCCTAACTCCTCGGTGGTGGCTATCGCAGCCGATCCAACCAACCCGAACATCGCCTACTTGGCAACCTCCAGCCAGATCCACAAGACTTCCAACGGCGGCGCAGTCTGGAACTCTGTCCTGACCGCCCCAGCCGGAATTTCCTTCAATTCGCTCGCCATCGACTCCACCTCCCCGTGCACAATCTACGCCGGATACACGGGCTATTACACCGTACTTCCTCTGAACATCCTATTGCACGGACCCACAGCGACTCGATCGACCAACTGCGGTGCTTCCTGGTCTTCGGCGTCGATTGTCGACGAGTACTTTCGGAGCCATATGGCTGTGGCGCCCACCGCGCCTTCCACCGCCTACTGGGTTCACGGCTCCGCTTCTTCCGGCCAGTTCAACATCGTCAGCACCCTGCCAAAAATCTGCCGCGGGCCCGATCTCGGCACGTTTTCCTGCAGCAGCTTCGCGTTCAGCGTGAGCGCGCTTGTGATCGACCCAGCCAATCCCTGCACCAGCATCCTCGGCAAGTCCACCGGCGAAGTAAGTCGCAACACCAGTTGCGCCTCGTTGACTTACTCCGACTACGGGACCCTCCCGTCCGGCGTCTTCTCGTTGGCGCATCATCCCACCGACGGGCAGACCGTGTTCGCCGGCCTCGGCAACGGCCAGGTCCACAAAAAGATCGGCGCTGGTGCTTGGTCTCCCGCCGCCTCGCTCGACGGCAAGGTGACCGCCCTCTCCTTCGCCCCGTCCAACGGTTCCATCCTCTACGCCGGCACGTCCAGCGGCTCCGTCTACAAGAGCGTGGACGGCGGCCTCATCTTCACGCGCCTCAGCTACAACGGACCGTCGGTTCGCGCCCTGGCCATCAACTCGAGTGGCGGAGCGCTCGCCGCCGGCAGCCTCCTCTCCGATGCCTTCGTTACCCAATTCACCGCTGCCGGCGCAATCCAGTTCTCCACGCTCCACGGTGCCGCCGACCTAGACTCGGCTCGCGCCGTAGCGCTCCGGACCAGCGGAGAAATCGTGATCGCCGGCAACACCGCGTCCGGGAACTATCCGATCACCGGCGGTGGCTATGGGGACAATCACATAGGCGGCACCGATGGATTCTTAGCACGCATCGATCCCCTCACCTGCTCCCACACCTTGAATCCAACATCAGCGGCTCCACCCTCGGCGGGCGGCGCGGCCTCCACCGGCGTCACCGCCCCCACCGGCTGCGCCTGGACCGCTGTCTCCAACGCCGCCTGGATCACCATCACCTCCGGAGCATCCGGATCCGGAAACGGTACCGTCAACTACTCCGTTGCAGCCAACCCCGGCGCAACGTCGCGAACCGGATCCATCACCATCGCTGCGCTCGCGTTCACCATCACCCAGCCGGGCGCGGGTGCCGGTGCAACCCCAGTGGTCGGCGCTCCCAGTCCATCCTCGGGCAGTGCAGCGTCGAAAACGTTCACCTTCACGTTCACCGACGCCAACGGCGCGCCGGACCTCGCCGTGCTCAACATCCTGATCAACTCGGTCCTCGACGGGCGGCATGCCTGCTACCTGGCCTATGTGCCGTCGGGACCAACCACCGGTACTTTGTATCTGGTCAACGACGCCGGCGACGCGGGCGGCCCCTTTGCCGGTGTGCTCCCCATACCCGGCACCGGTGAGATAGCCAACAGCCAATGCACCGTCCACGGCGTAGGCTCGGCGGCGTCGATGAGCGGCACAGCGCTCGCGCTCGTCCTCAACATGACTTTCTCCACGCCATTCAACGGCAACCGGCTTTTCTACCTCGCAGCGCGGGATGCAGCGGCCAATAACAGTGGTTGGCACGCCAAGGGTGTATGGAACGTCCCCGGCGCAGCCGCGGCGCCCGTGTCGGTTTTGAGTCTCAACCCCACTCGGTCCACGTCAAATACCGTCACGCTCACTGGCCAATTCGCGGACACCGGCGGCTTCGCCGGCCTCGACGTCGTAAACTTCCTGATCAACAACGCCATCGACGGTCGTAACGCATGCTACATTGCCTTCGTTCGCTCCAGTTCGGCGATGCTCCTGGTGAACGATGCCGGTGACGCCGGCGGCCCATTCGCTGGCGGCATCACCATACCCGGCGCCGGCTCCGCCTCGAACTCACAATGTTCGGTGAATGCCGCCGGATCTCAGGTGATCGCTGTCGGCAACGTTCTCACGTTGTCCTTAAACATAACCTTCACCGGTTCCTTCGCCGGCGATCGTATCATTTATGCCGCTGCGCGGAACCTCAACGGCAACAACACCGGGTGGCAGGCTATGGGCACCGTCTCGGTGCCGTAAATCCCTGTCGCCGGAAGATCCGTAACGGACGCTCGAAATTTACTTCTCGAATCCGCACAACAACTTCCCCATATCGGGTTGTCCGGTGCCGTTCTCCGTCGGGCTACTCTTGCTCAGAGAGGAGGGTAGCGATGCGTCGCTCCGCGCAAACAGCAATCGAAAAGGCCGCCAAGCAAGAACGAAGCCAAACGAACCCAATCCCAGTCCTGCGATTCTTGACCTCCGAATTCCCGCCAATCCCCACGCCTTCAACGGCTTCCCACAAAACTGGGCATCCCAGTTCGGGCCAGGATCGGATATGAGATTTGCTGGTCCGAACCCAATCCGCAACCCTGCCCGCATACCGCTTCGCGCGTGCTTCTCAAAACTCAGAGCGCCGCGTCGCCCCGGTCCTCGTTCCGGATCCGGATCGCCTCGCCCAGGTCGTACACAAAGATCTTCCCGTCGCCGATCTTCCCCGTGCGCGCGGCTTGCATCACAGCCTGGATCACTTCTTCCTTGCGCTCATCCGCAATCACCATCTCCAGCTTCACCTTCGGCAGCAGATCTACCGAGTACTCCCGCCCTCGGTAAATCTCGGTGTGGCCCTTCTGCCGCCCACACCCGCGAACTTCGCTCACAGTGATGCCATCCACTCCGATAGCCTTCAGCGCTTCCTTCACGGTCTCGAGCTTGAAGGGTTGAATGATCGCTTCGATCTTCTTCATGATGTTCTATGCTTACGCATCCAGATTGTATCCCTCTTCACCATGGATCGCCAAATCCATCCCCGCCGTCTCTTCGCGCTCATCCATCCGCAAGCCGCAAGTCACCTCGGCGATTTTCAGCGCGATCAGCGTACCCACAATCGATATCGCCAACGCCAATCCTCCGCCCATCGCCTGATTCCCGATCTGCGCCGCGTTGCCGTCAATAAGCCCCAGTGGCGCTGCGGCGCCCGAAGAGAGCTTCAATCCGTCGTTGATGGCGTTGGTGGCGAACACCCCCGTGAGCACGCATCCCATCATCCCGCC
>JBGSME010000890.1:0-10041 GCA_041740335.1 Bryobacteraceae bacterium
CGGCAATCAGCGCAGGCGCGTTGGCTCCGCCGTGCGGACGCGCCACGCTCAGCACCACCGGATTGCCGCCTACCGGATCTCGAAGGCCGAGCAGCCGCTCCTCGATTTCGGCGAGCAAGTCTTCTTCGTCCTCCTGGGGCCGGTTCACGTAAATGCTGTTCAACCCGAGGGCGTAGGCGCGCGTGCGAGTCCAGTCCACGTTCGCGAATAGTTCATCGCCGCCGGTGAGCCCGGGCTGCTGCAGACGAAGGAAGCCCTCGCGCATGAGCCAGGTGTTGAGGTGTACGGCGCGGTCAAAGCGGGCGAAACCGTGGTCGGACATCAGTAGCAGCGTCGCGCCGCCGGCTCGCTCACGCACCCACCCGAGAGCTTCGTCCAGCATACGATAGGTCTCGAGCAGTTCATCTTCATAGCGTCCCCAAAGCATATGGGAATCCTGATCGACGCCGAAAAAATGGAAAAACAGGAGCCCGGAGCGGAACTCTGAGACAGCGGCCCGCAGAAGACTGAGCGTCTGGCGTGACACCTCGCGGCTGTGCGCGCGGTATTCGGCGCGCGAGAACACGCCATGGCGAAACGCGGCGGTGTCATAAGGAAGGCCCTGTGTGTAGTAGGCGCCTCCGGTTGCCTTTGCCAAATCCGCGCCGTAGGAGTCCGGATGGCTCAAAGGCATCACCGGATCACGCGGATCAATATTGACGGGAGACACGTACACGGCAAAGCCAGGGTGCAACTCCTGCGCGTAGATGCGAATCATCCCACGCGCGCCGGCCAACTGCGCCGGCAGCAGCGGGAATGAAACAGGGATCCAACCGGACAGCTCACCCTGCTTCAGCACGACGAGTCGCCCGCCCACGTCGAAGCGGGCGGCGGACTCGGTAGGATCCACGTCCACGCGGATCTCCACCTGCGTAGTCTCGCCGGTTCGGCGCAGTGGATTCGAGGGTCCGTTCAGCCGCAGCACCGTGGAATGATTCTGGAGCGAGACCACGAACGCCGCGCCGCCGGTAAGCTTGCGGTCTTTCCACTCCGCGTGGCTGGTGAAATAGGCGAACGTGCCGAAAGTACCCAGCAGATCCGGCGTGCCCATCCCGGAGAGCGAATGGGCTTCACACTCGATGGGCGGAAAGTCCGTGGGCATGCGGAGAATCGTCGACGGAATACCCGCCGCGCTCAAGAGTTCCCAGAAGGCCACCCCCTGTCGCTGATTCACGATCCGGTCCGCCGTCAAGGGCAGCACATAAGGGCCGATCGTGAGCTTTCGCCCGGGCTGGATTTCGCTCATCGACGAGCGCGGCATTCGGGTGGCCGGATCGCGGCCCACGAAATCGTAGATGCCGTGGCCATCGGGGTCGAGTCCGGTAATGAATGTAGACCATGCCACAGGGCTTTGCGGAGGCATCGTAGTCGCGAGCCGTTTGAATTCGCCTTCACGGCGCAGGCGGTCGAGATTCGGCAGCGAGTCCCAGTGCCGTTCGAGGAACGCCGGATCCATGCCGTCGATTCCGAGCACAATCATGCGCTGGCGAACGCGCGGGTCCGATTGACGGCTTTCAGCGCCGCAACCAGCCAGCATCGCAGCCAGCGCCATGCCGGCCAGCCTTGCCACCACCGATCGATTCCGCATCAAGAGTCAATAGTAAACCGCCTCGAGTGAATCCGGCGTGCGAACAGTCAGCACCTCGTTGGCCTTCACGCTGCGCAGCAAGCTCCGTCGCCAAGCTTTTTGAGGAAGTTACCGGCCCCCAAAAGATACCGTGGACCTCCGCGCCGGATCGAGTGCGGTCATCCTCGTGTTATAATGAAGAAGTCCCTATTGCGCAACGAAGCGTCACTCGTTTCTCGTTGACCAATCCGCCCTGAATCTCGGTATCTGATACTAATCGAGGCTCCAGCCCGGTTTCGGTCCAAACACCAGAAACACCGCGCCAGCTTGATTGATGCTGCTGGAATCGCACGTTGATTCTGCTTACTGCGCGACGATCTTTCCGCTGGAAGGACCCTGATCGACAATGAACGACTCTTTTAAACAACTTTTCGCTTCAACGCCGTCCGGACCAAGCCTGGCAGTCACGGATCCGGCCAGCGACGAGGTTTTGGCGATGGTTCCCAAAGGCGGGGCCAAAGAGGCCGAGGCCGCGGTGACGGCGGCGTGGGACGCATGGCCAGCCTGGCGGGCCCGAACTGCCGGCGATCGGGCGGGCCTGCTACGAAACTTCGCCGCGCTGATTGTGGAGCGGAAAGAGGACTTGGCGCAGATACTGACCGCCGAGCAGGGTAAGCCCTTGGCGGAGGCGCGGGGTGAGATCGTCTATGCGGCGTCGTTTGTGGAATGGGCGAGCGAAGAGGGCAAACGGGTCTACGGTGAGACCATCCCCGCCTCGCATCCGGACAAGCGCATTCTGGTTTTGCGGCAACCAGTAGGAGTGGCCGCGATCATTACCCCTTGGAACTTTCCGGCGGCGATGATTACACGAAAGTTAGGACCTGCGCTCGCGGCCGGCTGCACGGTGGTGGTGAAACCAGCCAATCAGACGCCGCTCACTGCTTACGCGCTGGGCACATTGGCCGCCGAGGCGGGCATCCCGCCGGGTGTGATCAACATGATTACCGGTGACTCGCGAGCGATTGGCGACGCCTGGCTCTCCGATGAACGCGTGCGGAAGCTAAGCTTCACCGGTTCCACCGAAGTGGGCCGCGTGCTCATGGCCAAGGCTTCGCAGCATTTGATCCGGCTCTCGATGGAGCTCGGCGGACACGCACCGTTCATCGTCTTCGATGACGCTGACGTGAGTGCGGCGGTGAAAGGCGCGATAGCGAGTAAGTATCGGAATGCCGGCCAAACTTGCGTTTGCGCCAATCGATTCTATGTGCAGGCCGGCGTCTACGATCGCTTTGCCGCCGAGTTGAGCGAGGCGGTTCGCCAGATGAAGGTGGGCCGCGGCACCAGCGAAGGCGTTGTGATCGGGCCGCTCATCGACGACAATGCCATGGCCAAGGTGGAGGCGCACATTGAAGACGCCCGGGCCAAGGGAGCGACTGTCCGGGAGGGCGGCCATCGTGTAAAACCGGGAGAAGGCTTGGCCGACCGGTTCTTCGCTCCGACAGTGATCGACAACTTCAATCACGATATGCTGATCGCCAGGGAAGAGACTTTTGGACCGGTGAGCCCGCTGATGCGTTTTCAGCACGAAGACGAAGCAATCGAGTTGGCCAACGATTCTGAGTTTGGCCTGGCCGCATATTTTTACACGCAGAACGCTTCGCGCCTGATGCGCGTGGCGGAGCGGCTGGAGTACGGCATTGTGGGTGCCAACGACGGCGCTCCGTCCACCGTGCAAGCGCCGTTTGGCGGCATGAAGCACTCCGGCTTTGGCCGCGAGGGCGGCCACTACGTAATGGATGAGTATCTCGAAGTGAAGTACGTTTCGTGGGGATTGTAGGCAATATCTTGACCGAATCATCACCCAAAACCGTGAACCAACAGGAGCCGCGCTAGAGCAGCAGGAAAGGGGGCTGGGATGGACACCAGCAGAGATCTGATCGCCAGAAGGAAGGCGGCCGTGCCACGTGGAGTGGGCATGTTCGCCGGAGCGGTAACGGCGGCGAGCGCCACGGGGGCGTCGCTAACGGACGCGGACGGCAAGGAATGGATCGATCTCTCTGGGGGCATCGGCGTGGTGAACGCCGGGCATTGCCCGCCCAGCGTGGTAAAAGCGATCCAGGAGCAGGCGGCCAAGCTCCTGCATATTTGCATCCATGTGGCCACGTATGAGCCCTACCTGGAGCTTTGCGAGAAGCTGAACGAATTGCTCTCGCACGGTGGCCCCACCAAGACGATGCTGGTGAATACCGGCGCCGAAGCGGTGGAGAATGCGATCAAGATAGCGCGGCAGGCCACCGGCCGTTCGGCGATTTTCTGCTTCACTGGCGCATTCCACGGGCGCACCATGATGGGCATGTCGCTGACTTCGAAGGCCGGCTATAAGGCGGGCTGCGGTCCATATGCGCCAGAGATCTACCGGCTGCCATACCCGAGCCATTTTCATCACGGCGATGGGCTCAGCCTGCCGGCATTTGTTGAACGGGAACTACAGCGGTTTCGCGAAGCATTCTACACGCATGTGCCCGCCAATCAGATTGCGGCAGTGATTCTCGAACCAGTGCTGGGGGAAGGCGGCTTTGTGGCGGCGCCAGCCGAATACCTTCGCGGACTGCGCAACATTTGCGACGAACAAGGGATCCTGCTAATTTGCGACGAAGTGCAATCGGGCTTTTGCCGCACCGGAACTTGGGGCGCCTATGAACACTCCGGCATTGTGCCGGATCTTTCCACCTGGGCTAAGTCGATGGGAGGCGGTCTGCCGATTGGTGCGGTGGTGGGAAAGGCCGACATCATGGACGCCGCGCTGCCCGGAACGATCGGCGGCACCTACGGCGGCAATCCGGTAGCCTGCGCGTCGGCACTGGCAACGATTGCTTTGATGGAATCGGAGAAGCTCAACGAACGGGCGGCGAAGTTAGGCGAGAAGATACGCGGCCGGTTTGCCAGCCTGCAAAGGAAGTGTGACTTAGTGGCCGACGTTCGCGGCTTGGGAGCGATGATGGCAATGGAGTTTTGCCACGCCGGCGACCCAGACCGCCCGGCCGGCGAAGTGGTCGCCGAAGTCCTGGCTAAGTGTCGTGAGAACGGCGTGCTGGTGCTTCCCGCCGGGGCTCACGGCAACATCATTCGTGTGCTCTCGCCGCTGGTGATTGAAGATTCCCAGCTGGATCGTGCGTTGGACGTGATTGAAGAGGCTGTTCTGTCCGTTTCAGTGGCGGTGACAGCTTGACGCCCTTCGCGATTGCAGGGATGCAGCTGAATCTGAGCGGTGAGCACGACAACATCGCCTATATTCGCAAGCGCCTCAACCTGCTGATGTATGTCTATCCGTGGGTGCAGATGGTGGTGTGCAGCGAACTGGCCGCGTTCGGTCCTTCGCCCCGGCGCGCGCAGCGGCTTCCGGGGCCGGCGGAAGACGAATTTCGCGATATGGCCGCGCAGCATCAGATCTGGTTGATCCCGGGAACGTTGTTCGAAAAGGCAGACGAGAAGATCTACAACACGCTGTCGGTGATCAATCCGCTAGGCGAGGTGATTGGCCGCTATCGAAAGATGTTTCCCTTTCGCCCATATGAGGTGGGAGTGGATGCGGGAACCGAGTTTCTGGTGTTTGATGTCCCGGCGGTGGCGCGCTTCGGGGTATCGATCTGCTACGACATGTGGTTCCCAGAGACATCGCGAACGCTAGCCGCCATGGGTGCCGAAGTGATTCTGCATCCGACGCTAACCGGAACGTTGGACCGCGATGTAGAGCTTTCCATTGCTCGCGCGACAGCGGCGCAGCAGCAGTGCTTCTTCTTCGACATCAATGGATCGGGGGACGGGGGCAACGGACAATCGATCGTCGTGGGACCCTACGGTGATGTCTTGCACCAGGCTGGGCACTCCGAAGAGAGCATCCCGCTCGAAATCGACATCGATCGGGTGAGGCGCAGCCGGGAGGTCGGGTTGCGGGGGTTGGGCCAGCCGCTCAAAAGCTTCCGCGACCGCGATGTTGAGTTCTCCGTTTATGACCGCAACCTGCCCCTCCCGGCGGCCTTGCAAGCATTGGGGCCGCTACAAAAGGCTCACCGCGGATCGCGCGCCGGGCTCAACCAACCAGCAAGGGAGAACGAATAGTGAGACGAGCCGTTGGCGACCAGGAGTTCAGGGCCTACTACGACGGAGCGCAGTTCCGGTCTGACGCCTGGAACGAGCTGAAGATGGCGACCATGCGGTTGGCGCGCGGAGAAGATGGCGCTCAATCGGAGCTCAGCAAAAAGGTGGTGGAGACCCTTGCCTTGCTGGAGGAGATCGAAGCGTACTTCGCATTTCCCGGGCAACGGGCTTGCCGGCACCTGCGGCGATTGGCGGAACGGGGCTGGTACAAAGCGCTGGAAGGCCAAGCGGTGAATCTGGCCCGGATGCTCGAAAGCGACGCCTATCGGCGGCGCGGGGTGCGGGAGATTTTCCAGGATCTCGACGGTTCTTCCTCGGAGGCGGCGGCTGAGCAACTGGTGGATGGGACGCGTGAAAAGCGGCCCTACTTCGAGGTTCTGGTGGTGGACAAGCTCTCGCTCGATGAGCAAAACGAGGTCCGCTCGGCCATGCTCAATATGCGGCGTCCGGAAGACGAGTTCATCTACGACCTGATTTTCGCGCCAAGCTGCGAAGACGCCGTGATCGCCGCTCTGTTCAATCACAATGTGCAGTCGTGCGTGGTGCGCTATAGCTTTCCTTGGCGAACACAAGTCAGCCTTCCTGAGCTGCGCGATTACCTGCTGCTGGCGGATCGCGAGGTGATGAGAGAAGTGAACGAGGAGGACGCCAGCGTCGCGCTTGGTAAGGCTCTCAAATCAGTGCGCCCGGAACTGGACTTGTTCATTGTTACGGATGATCCGATCGAGAGCATCGCCGGCAAAACCGGCGGTATTTTTCGGCGTGTCTTCTACCGGCAGGAAGACTACCTTGAACTGCACCTGAGTATTCTCAAAGGGATTCATGATCGCTATGAGACACCCTTCTTTACGGCGCTGCGTGAATACAGCAAGAAGCCCACTGGCGTCTTCCATGCCTTGCCCATTTCGCGTGGCAAGTCGATCACCAAGTCGCATTGGATTACCGATATGGGGGAGTTCTACGGGCCTAATATCTTCCTCGCTGAGACATCGTCCACCGCGGGCGGTCTCGATTCGCTGCTGCAGCCGACAGGACCCTTGAAGGAAGCGCAAGAGAAGACGGCGCGTGCCTACGGCAGCAAACGCAGCTACTTCGTCACCAATGGCACCTCGACGGCGAACAAGATCGTGATGCAGGCACTCTGCCGCCCTGGTGACATCGTGCTGGTGTCGCATGACTGTCATAAGTCTCACCCGTATGCGCTGATGCTCGCCGGCTCCATGCCGATCTACCTGGATGCCTATCCACGCCAGCGCTATTCAATGTATGGCGGTGTGCCGATCGAGGACATCAAGCGCGCTTTGTTCCGGCTAAAGAAGGCCGGGAAGTTAGACAAGGTTCGCCTGCTGCTCCTAACCAACTGCACCTTTGACGGGATCGTGTACAACCCGGAAATGGTGATGCGCGAAGTGCTCGCCATCAAGCCGGACATGATCTTTGTCTGGGACGAGGCCTGGTACGCTTTTGCGCGTTTCACGCCGACCTATCGCCAGCGCACGGGCATGGAATCGGGCACCCGGCTGCGCAATCTTTTCCGGAGCGAAGCGTATCGCGAGCGGTACCGGAAGTGGAAAGCGAAGTTTGACAAGCTCGATCCGGACGCGGAGGAGACATGGACACACAACGAGTTGCTGCCCGATCCGGACTTGGCCCGTACGCGGGTCTATGTTACGCAGTCAACGCATAAAACGCTCACCGCACTCCGGCAAGGATCCGTGATTCATGTTGGCGACGAAGATTTCGCCCGGAAAGCGCACGACGCCTTTGAAGAGGCCTACATGACACATACGTCCACCTCGCCGAACTACCAGATCCTTGCATCGCTGGATGTCGGCCGGCGTCAAGTGGAACTGGAAGGCTATGAGCTGGTGGCCGAGTCGGTGCAGTTGGCGATGACGCTTCGCCAACGGCTGGAAGAACACCCGCTGCTATCGAAGTACTTCAAGCTGCTCCGCATTGAAGATTTGATCCCCCCTGAATTCCGGGCGTCGGGGCTTACTCGATACTACGACCCAAAGAGCGGCTACCAGGCGATGGACAAGGCCTGGGAAATCGATGAGTTCGCGCTCGAACCGCAACGCCTGTCGGTGCATGTCGGCTCCACCGGGATTGAAGGCGACGACCTGCGGCGGATGCTGATTGACCGGTTTGACATCCAGATCAACAAGACTTCGCGAAACACGCTGCTGTTCATGCTCAATATCGGCACCACGCGCGGAGCGATTGCCTACTTACTCGAAGTTTTGATGAAACTGGCGCAGGAGATGGAACAGCGCGCTGAAGACCGCAACCCGCTCGAAGCGAAACAATTCGCCACACGCGTCCATCAGCTCACCGAGGAAATGCCGCCGCTGCCGAACTTCAGCAGATTCCATCGCAGTTTCCAGCCGGATCCAGATTCTGGCACACCCGAAGGAGATCTGCGAAAAGCATTCTTCCTGGCCTATGAAGAAGAAAACTGCGAGTATCTTCTGATGGGAGGTCCGCTTGAGGCCGAGATGGCCAAGGGCCGCGAGGTGGTATCGGCTTCCTTCGTTACTCCCTACCCGCCGGGCTTTCCGATATTGGTTCCCGGCCAAGTAGTGAGCGATCAGATTATCAGCTACTTCAAGGCCCTGGATGTGAAGGAAATCCACGGCTACAACCCGAGGTTTGGTCTGCATGTCTTCCGGCCTGGAGCGTTGGGCGAAGTTGCTCCAGCCCTCCCAGTTGCAGCCGCGGCGGCGCCCAACCAAAAACGTTCCGCCGCGAAAAAGAAATCCACCGCGAAGAAAGGCAAAGTTTCCGTATGACCGAACTCAATGGCATCTCCGACATCCGCCGTTATTTTTACCGCAACACTGTACCGACCTATTTCATTAGCGCCACGTGCTTCAATCTGCTCGGCATGGATGAGTGGGTGCAGGACTTTAAGTACATTAACTACATCGACTGCTTTGATGGAGCTCACCCGAATGTGATCACGCCTTCCACCAAGACCGATCGGGTTTTTAACAGCATCGAGGAGATCAATAACTACCTGCTCGAGAACAAGGAAATTGCTGACTACATCCTTTCTCGCGGACCTGGGCGCGCGGTGTTTCTCTTTTTCGATGAGCGTACCGAGGAACTGTGCAAAGAGCTGAATCTGGAGCTATGCTTTCCCTCGGCGCAGTTGCGCGAGCAGGTGGACAACAAAGTGACGGCCACGCGCATTGGCGACGAAGCCGGTGTGCCTAGTGTGCCGAATACGCTGGCAAAGGTGACGAAGTTTGACGACGCGATGGCGGCGGCCAAGCAGGCAAAGCTCGGCACCGACTGGGTGATTCAAACGGCATTCGGCGACTCAGGCCACACGACGTTCTTCATCAACAGCCAAGACGACTACGACAAGCACGCCAAGGAAATTGAGGCTGAGCCTGAGGTGAAGATCATGAAGCGCATTCGGCCGCGCGGGTCGGCGCTTGAAGCCTGCGTGACGCGCCACGGCACGATTGTCGGGCCGCTGATGACCGAGTTGGTGGGCTTCAAGGAATTGACGCCGTATCGAGGCGGTTGGTGCGGCAATGAGGTATTTGCCGGAGCCTTCTCGCGCGAGATCCGTGACAAAGCGCGGCAGATGACCTTTCAATACGGCGAGGCACTACGCAAGCGTGGCTACCGGGGCTACTTTGAGGTGGATTTCCTGAATGACCTGGATAGCGGTGAAGTCTACCTGGGCGAAATCAATCCGCGCATCACCGGCGCCAGCTCGATGACCAACCTGGCTGCCTTCGCCCATGCCGACGCTCCCTTGTTCCTGTTTCATCTACTGGAATTTTCGGGAGCCGGCTTCAAACTCGACGTCGAGGAACTGAACGCCCGTTGGGCTAATCCGGAGAACATCGACAGCTGGTCGCAGTTGGTGATCAAGCACACCAGGGACACGGTGGAATATATCACCGATGCTCCCCGGTCGGGAGTTTGGGAACTGGCAACCGATGGCAAGCTCGAGTTTGTCCGCGTGCAGACTCATCGCCGCACCGTGCGCGTGGAGACCAGAGGATTCTTCCTGCGATTTGCTGGTGTTGGGGACTACTTTTACGAAGGTGCTGATTTGGGGATTCTCGTCACGCCGGGTCGGCTGATGACCGATGATTTCCAGCTCAGCGACCGCGCCAAACAGTGGATTGCGGCGATTCGCGGCCAGTATCAGTCACGCCCGCTCGATGGCGGCGAAACCCGGCAAGCCGAGCGAGTCGCCGAGGTCGCGGGGTTCAAGTTCCTATAATGAGGGCTCATGCAGACCACGTTCCGGA
>JBGSME010000891.1:0-6638 GCA_041740335.1 Bryobacteraceae bacterium
CGGGCGGCATGGGCTCGAGCAGCAGTGCGTCGAGCGTCCGTTTCGCGACGATCGCGGCTCGATCCGAATCCGTAACGCGAGCCGCCGAGCGCACCGAAGTTCCCAGCGCCGACATCAGCGCGGCGATCGCCACCGCCATGATCGTTGTCGCCACCAGCACCTCAAGTAGCGTGAAGCCGCCTTTTGGGGACCGGCCGTGTGCCTGTGTTCTCATAGCACCGCGTTCCGTTCCAGCCTTTCGACGATGGGAACGCCGGTTACCGGATCCACCCGCACCAACCGGCGGTCGCCGCGCGAGTTCCCAACCAAAACGCCGGCGTGCGGCGCCGATCCACCCGGATACAACAGGAATGCTCTCCGGATGCGTGGATCGCCCGGCAGGGCCGGCACCACCGTCAGAATCGAAACGCCAACCGGCAGATTGAAGCGGCGAAAGAACGCAGGCCTGGCCGGCGACGTGGCGGGTGAGGAGAGCAGGATCGCGTTTTCATTCGGCAGGATCGCGATCTCCACGGCCACCTGCCCGCGTTCGGCTCGATTGAGGCCGAGGTTGAAGAACGCCGCGATATCGCTCGCCGCGTTGTTGATCCGCAGCGAGTCAATGGCCGACGACATGGACGGATAGCTGATGCCGGCGAGGACGCTGAGGATCATCACCACCACCAGCATCTCGATGAGCGTCACGCCTCGAATGGCTGCCTGCCGGCGGCGGCGGTTATCTCCAGCTGACGATGTCGGCATTCAGTCCTTCGCCGCCGGGTTGGCCGTCGGCTCCGAGACAGATGATTTCCGGCTCGTCGCCGCGCTCGCTTGGGTACTTGTATAGAAATGGCCGGCCCCACGGATCCATCGGGATTTCCTTGGCCAGATAGGGTCCATTCCACCCGTTCACCGCCGGTGGCCGCGCCCGCAGAGACTGCAGACCCATCTCCGACGTCGGAAGCTGCCCCGTGTCCATTTTGTAACTGGCAAGCGCGGTCATGAAGTTATCCACCTGCGTGCGGGCGGCGGTCACGCGCGCCTTATCCGTATTCTTAAAGATGTTCGGGCCCACCACCGCGGCGAAGAGCGCGATGATCGTTACCACCACAAGCATCTCGATCAGTGTGACGCCTGCCGTATTTTTTCGCCGTCTCTCGTTTCTCGTTCTCATGGATCGTATTTTCCTCGATTTCAAAATAGCCTGGGCTAGATGGCAACATCGTTGATCGATGTGATCGCAAGCAGCATGCTCAGAATCAGTGTGCCGATCAGAATACCCATCGTCAATATGATTACCGGCTCGAAGAGAGAAGTAAACCGGCGGATGGAATCCCGCGTATCGGTCTCGTAGATGTCCGCCATCCGGCTGAACATGGCATCCAGCTTGCCGGTCTCTTCGCCCACCGTCAGCAAATGCGCGGCCAAGGCCGGGAACTGCCCCGTGCGGCGCAGCGGACCCGCGATGCCTTCCCCGCGCTTCACGCCCTGCGCCACGCTTTCAAGCGAGTTGGCCAGGATCTTGTTGTTCAGGATCGCTCGCGCGATCGAAAGCGATTGCACCAGCGGGACTCCGTTGGCCACCAGCGTCGACATGGCCCGCGCGAAACGCGCCGTCTCCGCCTTGCGCAACCCGTCGCCCAGGATCGGAATCTTCAACCGGAAGCGGTCCCACCACAGGCGTCCCGAGGGCGTTCCGATATAGACATTCAATCCCAGCCCGCTGACGATAACGGCCAGCGCCGCCATCCAGCCATAGCTGCGGATCGTGTTGCTCAACTCGATCATGATCTTCGTCGGCAGCGGCATCTTGATCGTGCCGCCTTCGAAAATCTGCGCAAAGCGCGGCACCACGTAGTACATGAGAATTGTGATCGAGGCGAGGCCGACCAGTGAGAGCAGCGCCGGATACACCATCGCGCCGATAATGTAGTTCTTCAGTTCGTCCCGCGTCCGCTCGAACTCGGCCAGCCGTTCGAAAACCTGCGCCAGTGAGCCCGATGCCTCGCCAGCGCGTACCATGTTGACGTAAAGATCGTTGAAGTGCTCCGGGTGCGAAGCCAGCGAATCGGCCAACGAGCGCCCGCCCTTCAGAACCCGTAGGATGTCCTGGACCACGATGCGGAACTCGGCCTGTTCGCTCAGTTCCGCCGTGATCGCCAGCGCGCGGTCCAGAGGAATGCCGCTGGTCAGCAGCGTGGACAATTCCTGCGTGAAGAAGAGGACGCCGCGCCGACCCCCACCGCCCAGTTTGGGCAGCTTCAGGTCAAAGGCCTTCTTTGCCTGGCGGCCGATAAAAACCGGCGTAAGTCCCTGGTTACGCAGTTCGGTGGCGGCAAGTTTCTCGGTCTCGGCAGTCAGCGTTCCGGTGCGCGCTTTGCCGTCCGCGGTGACGGCTTTGAAATGGAATGCGGTGGCCATGGGTGAAAGCCGCTAAAGCGGCGCGATCAGAATTCCTGGGTGACCCTCATTACTTCATCCACCGTCGTTACTCCCCTTGCCACTTTGTCCCAGCCGTCGGTGCGCAGCGTGACCATACCGTGCCGCAGGGCGCACTCGGTCAGCAGGCTCGCATCTTCATTGCGCATCACCCGCTGCCGCAATTCGTCATTCATCCGCATCATCTCGAAGATGCCCACACGGCCGCGATACCCGGTGCCGAAACAATGCTCGCACCCCGATCCGCGCCATGTCGCGACACTCTCTCCGGTCGGCGAGAGATGATCGCCCGCCGGAGCCTTGCACTGCGTGCAGATAACCCGGACAAGCCGCTGGGCCAGAACGGCCACCACCGAGGATGTGATCAGATAGTTTTCAACGCCCATGTCCGTAAGCCGCGTGATGGCGCTCGGCGCGTCGTTGGTGTGGAGCGTCGAAAATACCAGGTGCCCGGTGAGCGCGGAGCGAATCGCGATATCGGCCGTTTCGCGGTCACGGATTTCGCCCACCATGATCACGTCTGGATCCTGCCGGACAATGTGACGAAGGCCGGCGGCGAACGTAAGACCGATCTGCGGATTCACGTGGATCTGGTTGATCCCGTCCATCTGGTACTCGACGGGATCCTCAATGGTGATAATCTTACGATCGGTTTGGTTGATGCCCTTCAAGGCGGAGTAGAGTGTGGTCGACTTGCCGCTGCCGGTCGGCCCCGTGACGAGAAAGATCCCGTGCGGCAGATGCGTGAAGTACTCCATCAGGTCGAGCATCTTCGCCGTGAAACCGAGCTTGCCGAGATCGTAGAAGGCTTCCCCCGCCGAACGGTCAAGTAGACGCATCACCACGCTCTCGCCGTACAGGGTCGGCAGGGTCGACACGCGTAGATCCACTTCGCGGCCGAGCGTGCGGATTTTGATGCGGCCGTCCTGCGGCAGCCGCCGTTCGGCGATGTTCAACTTCGCCATCAGCTTCACGCGGGAAATGATGGCCGCTTTTAACTCCCGCGGCGGTGGATCCTGCAACTGCAGAACACCGTCGACGCGGAAGCGGATTCGGAAGTCTTTCTCGAACGGCTCGATGTGTATGTCGGAGGCGCGGCTCTCTACCGCCGCCGCGACGACGGCGTTCACCAGCCGGATCACGGGCGCCTCCGACGCCATATCGCGCAGATGCTCCAGATCCTCGCCGGCCTCATTGCCGAACTCGTCGAGTGTGGCCGCCTCCGGCCGTGCCGATTCAGCGTAGTGGCGATTGATCGTATCGAGGATCTCGCCTTCGGCGGCGAGCACAGGCTGTACCTTGAGGCCGGTAACGGCCCGCACGGCGGCGATGGTCTCGAAATCCAGCGGATCCGACATCGCCAGCACCAGCGAAGAATCCTCGAACCCCGCCGGCACGCAGCGGAATTGCCGGAGGAACCGGGCCGTAAGCCGGTCGGTTTCCGGTGTCGATGGCGGCGGACCCTCAAGGGTCACCATCCGCAGCGAGAGCTGGTCGGCAAGGGCGGAGATTACCTCGCGATGGGCCACGAATCCGAGGTCGATCAGGATCTTCCCAATCTTGTCGCCGCGCTCTTTCTGAAGTTCCAGGGCCTGATTGAGTTCGTCGGTCGCGAGCACCCCGCGCTCAATCAGCATTTCTCCGAGGCGCATAGGGTTAGTACATCCGCTCGTCGACTGCCTGCGCCGCGGCTGGCCCCTTCAATCGGCCGGCCTCGAGATCGAGCAGCGTCTGGCGAGGCGCTTTCATCACAATCTGAGCTGGAAGTCCGGCGACATGCTCCCACGGCTGGTAGTAGAACGTGACGCCTACCACCACCTGCTCCCGCGCGGGAAGCGTCTTGAGGGACGCAGCCGAGGAAATCAGCATGTTGCGCATCAGCGTCTTTAGTTCGGGAAGACGGGCGAGCTTTTTCTGGCGAAGCCGCTCGGCGTCTTCTGCTTTCGGGCGCGGCCGAAACGGCGTTTCCAGTGGAACGGTCACCAGAGCCACTTCGCTCGAGAACACGACGCCGTAATTCTCGATGTAGAGGCCCCGCGCCGGGCCGATTAGATCCAGCGGGTCATCGATGTTGAAGCGCTGGATCGATTCGTCGAAGCGTCGCTCCATCCCGCGCAGTTCAGCGCGCGTCACCATCGGCGCGGCCGTGAGTGCGGCGGCGGCCAGCGCGACGAGTACCCGCTTCATTGCTTTTCACCCAGATCCGCGCTTGCAAACGAAGCGCGTTTGACGTTGGCAACTCGCTTGGATAGAAATTCGAAGCTGGCGTTGACGGTAGCCCGCACTTCGTTGAGGCGATCCTCGTAACGCTGCTCGGCTGCGTTCAAAAGTGCTGCCGTTTCCTTCTTGTGGCGGGCATCCACTTCGGCCACCGCCTGCCTTACCGCATCCCGGACCGTGCCTTCGATATCCACCGGCGCTGCCGCTTGCATCTGGACAACAGGAACTACGGGGTGAGGATAGACGGCGTGGGTCAGGATCGCTGCCGACAGCATCGCCGCCGAAGCGAACCCAAGCACGGGAGCGCTACGCCACAAGCGCTGGTACCAACGCGGCTCAAACACTTTGTCCGAAACGAACGCGATGCGCCGCGGCATCTCCGGTTCCGGCGCCGCGCGCAGCACCGCGAAAGTGGTTTCGAGTCGCGACCATTCTTCCTGGCACGCCGCGCACGCCGGCATATGCTGCTCCATGGCACGCCGTTCCGCCGGCGTAGCTTCCCCAAGCAGCGCGGCTTTGAGATCGGGACAATCCTGCATCACCGGGAACCTCCCGCCGCCACTGGCGCCAGCATCGTCTTCAGCAGGTCGAGCCCTGTATAGACACGGGACTTCACCGTGGAGGCGGGGCATCCGAGAATTTCCGCAATCTCTTCGAATTTGAATCCTTCGTAAACTTTGAGCACCACAGCCTCCTTTTGCTCGGGCGACAACCGGTCCAAGGCCGCCGTAACGGCGAGCGTCGTCTCCACCGGAAGCATCCGTGAACCCGAGGGAGGAGGTGCAAAATCCTGCAACTCCTCCCGGTCCGGGCGAGACTTCCGTAACAAGGAGAACGCTTCGTTATGAGCGATCCGGTACAGCCAGGATGAGAAACGCGACGGATCTTCCAGTTTCCCGAGGTTCTGATAGGCTTTCAGAAAAACGTCCTGGGTGATGTCCAGAGCGTCTTCCCGCGAACCTAACAGACGGAGCACGTAGCTGTACACACGCCGCTCCCATCGCGACACCAACTGGTTGTAGGCGTCGACGCTTCCCCGGCGGGCTTGGCCCACAAGGTCCCGATCCTCGACTTCGCGAAAGATCAATCCGGATACTCCGAATCCTGGCCGCTCTTTCTGGCCTGAAACCCCTTACCCGAATGTTTCGAGCCATTCAGAGTCACGGGGCTCCTTTCAGCCAATAAGACGCGGGCTGTGTGCGAAAAGACGGCCAGCCTGTAAATTTCTTCGCCGACCATGATTGAGTGTATCGCTTAGTCAAAGCGCAAAGGCGGCGAAGGCGAAGCCGCAGCGAGTCCGTCTTGCGCGAGTCAATCAAAGCGCAAAGGCGGCGAAGGCGAAGCCGCAGCGAGTCCGTCTTGCGCGAGTCAACAAAAGCGCAAGGGCGCGCCGGAGCCAGCCGTCTTGCGCGCCCCCCCCAAACCTACCGGGTGCCGTCACCCGATCGCGGCGGCGCAGGCACAGGCTTATCGTCGCCGTAGTTGGCTACCAGATAATCGAGCAGCGGCTCACGGTCTTTGACCTCCGAGCTCCAACGCGCCATCTTGTCGAGTTCCTTGCCCCAAACGGCGCGCGATAGCCGCTGCGAATGAATGATTCGCGCCCCGTGACAGCCGAGGCACGATCGCTTTTCTTCGGCGCGGCCCTTCTCAATCGATGCCGAGTCGGCACCCAGGCAGCACGCGGTGAGCACAACTCCGGCGAGTATGGTTCTCATGTGGCTTAAACCTCCACCGTCACGCCGAGACGTTCAATCGAGTTGTTGAGATACCCCGACGGATTCCACGCCGCTTCGATCGGCTGTACCCGGCCGGCCGAATCGGTGGCGCGGCAGCACAGCGTGAAGTAGCCGGCTCGAGGCGGAGTCCAGGCGAACGTCCAGGTGCGCCACGCGAAAGCAAAGTTCTGCCGGGAGAGTACGGCTGGCTTCCAGGTGGATCCGCCGTCAGCCGACACCTCCACCGAGACCACTCGATTCTCGCCCGCCCATGCCGCGCCC
>JBGSME010000892.1:0-5708 GCA_041740335.1 Bryobacteraceae bacterium
CGGGGCCTGCCGGTTCTGCCCGGTCATCAACTGCCGCATGGCGGCGTTGCCTCCGGGGTTGTCATTTGATGGGGGAGCTGGTGGGCGGTTCTGCTGGTGTTTGGTTGCGACTTGCAGGCGGTTGCGAACAGATTCGAGATCGGCCCGCGCTTGAGGATGAAGGTTCTGTATTGCGTTTGCCATTTTGGGCACCTAGCCCAGTGTCAACCGCCTCGGCTGGTCTTTGCCATCCCCCTCGCCTTAGATTTCCTTAGATGTTGTACGCCCGGAAGCATACGCATTCCGGGGCCATGGCCTCCATATCCGCCGTCCCCAGACGCACGCTCAATAGCATTTGGAACCCGTTGTCCATCGCTTCCGGCTTCATCCCAAGCGCCTTGAACCTCTCTTGTTTGGTCAACGTGACTGCGGTCTGCTCGATAGCGCGCGTATAGTATGAACTGATCACCGTCATCCACGAATCCGGCTCGTAGGCGTTACGTCCGCGCGTGACCAGTACGAACACCTCCTTATCAGGGTTGTCCTTTATCCAATAGACCCCGCCTTCCTTACTCGCGCTATCGCTATACGCCTTTAGCGCCTCCTCCTCTCCATTCCCGGTCTGGATGCTGAACCGCCCAAACTCTTCCTCATCGGGCTTATAGGCTAATCGCTTCCCTCCTCCATATCTGAAGAAATCGCGCATATAACGATTCGTCCTCGGATTTCCGAGCAGGACCGGAACACACTCGCCCAGCCTCACATCCCTCCTGCTAATTTCGAACCTGATTCGAATGCCGATCACCCTTGAGAACCATTTCCGGATCGCGTCCCGTGCTGCCACCTCACCGCTCAAAAGGTACTGGAAGGACACATATGTTCCCTCTACCTCTTCCTGGCCCATATCCCTGAGCATCCGCAATGCCTGCTCCCCATTCGTCCCCTCAGGGTTAATGTCAAGATAACGGAATACCTTCTTGTTCGCTGTATCCCGGAAGAACGCTGGCTCATTGCAGATGACTACTGTTTCTCGGTCAGCGAAGCTGACCACGTGCGGCTTCCAGAACGCCATCGTCAACGATTGGGGGTCTTCAATATTGACGAACTCAAGTACATACCCCAGACCCGTCGTGGCGTCTGGCAGGAAGCACTGAAGCCCCCCTCTCGTTACTTTGCCCCTGAATATTCGACCAGCGCATCCCTCAGGTCGAGGCACTTCTGATACACGGTGTTGCCATCCACCGTCCCTTTGATTTTCGAATCGGCATGATTGTTCAACTGCGCCTGATTGCCCAGCACATCGTGCCATATCTCTTCTACGGACAAATACTTAGGATACCTATCACACAGTTTCCTAAACAGTTTTGACCGTAGAGCAGCCCTCTTGAAGGTCGGCGACTTCAGGATCGCCGCGGCCAACCGCTCCTCATCTTCACCCAAGGCCATCTAAGGCTCCTCGTTCAACTTCTAAGGCTTTATCCATCGACTCCCGGCACTCCGGTCCCGCAGAATCGATCCAGCATGACGCCCCTAACTGCTCTCTTCCGTGTCGGCGAAGCGATTGTCTACCTCCCGGACGCCTTCGAAGCCTTTCTGATTACCGGCAGAACAGGTTCCGGGAAGTCTACCACATCCGGCAAGACCCTTGCGCGGGCCTTCCTTCGCGCCGGAATGGGCGGGCTGGTGCTCACGGCCAAGCGCGACGACAGTGCCGTTTGGCGCGAGTATATGAAGGCCGAACGCCGCGAGGACGACCTGATTGTTTTCTCCCGCGACAGCGGCCACCTCTTCGACCCTATCGCCTACGAATGGGAGGCCGGTGGCCGCAACATCGAATCCCTGATCGAGATTTTTAACACGCTCCTTTCCATCGGCAAGAAGCACACCGACACGTCATCGGATCGCTTCTGGGAACTGTCGGTCGAAGAGCTGATGCGAATGGCAATCACCCTACTCGCTCTTTCCGGGGAGCCGATCTCGATCGTCAACATCAACAAGCTGATTGCCTCCTTCCCCACGGCTCCGGGTGAATACGAGACTGCCGATTGGCAGGAGCAGTCCTATTGCGCCGCCGTCATCTCCCTGATCCGCGAGCGGCAGGAAGAACTCTCCCTTGACGAATGGCAGGACCTCGACATCGCCACGCACTACGTCTGCATTCGATGGCCCTCATTGGACGAGCGCACGCGCTCCAACATCCTCGCCACGTGGAGCGGCCTTGCCTCGAAGATGCTGCTCAACCCCATGAACCGGATATTCAATTCCGGGCAGTGCAGCTTCACTCCTGAGATGACCACGCAGGGCAAGGTGATCCTGATCGACTTTCCCATCCTTCAGTTCAACGAAACCGGACGGCTTATCAACTGCATGATGAAGCTGATCTTTCAACGCGCATGGCTTCGCCGCGACCTCGCGCAGTACCCGAACCCGGCGTTCCTGTGGGCGGACGAAGCGCAGATGTTCATCCTGCCCAAGGGTCGCGACAACGCCTTTCAGCAGGTCTGCCGGGGCTCCCGTATCGCCACGGTCTACCTCACCCAGAACATCCTCAACATCTCCGAAGAACTCGGCGAAACGCATCTGGGGTCACGCACCAAGGCGTTCCTCGCCAACCTCGTAACCAAGATCTGCCACACGCAGAGCTGCTTCGACACGAACAAGTACATGGCCGACCTGATCGGCAAGGAATACCGTTACCTGCAAAGCACCCACGTCGGCTCCGACATCAGCATGGGGCGCAATGAGCACCTCGCCTACAAGCTGGAGCCGGACGCCTTCACCACCCTGCAAAAGCCCGATTCCGTCAATCCAGTCGCCGAGGCGATTCTCTACCAAGGCGGCAAACTGTTTCCCAATAACCGCAACCACATGCTGGTGCGCTTCTCCCGATAGAAAGGACCCTATGATTCAAGAACAACACACCCACGCCCTTCGGCAGGCGAGCGCTATGCCCGACCCGCTGCGCTTCACCATCTCGACGCTGCGCCAAGCCCTTGGTGCATTCACCCTGCCCGCCGAGCAGGTCTTTTACCCGTTCTTCGGAACCCGGTACTTCAACCCCGTGATCGCCGCCATGGCCTTCGTGGCGACGTATTGCGCGGTGTTCTTCCCCGGCTTCCTCGCCTACAACCGCGACGTTTACACGCACCTGCCGGTTCACCTTATCAAGGTGTTCTACCTCATCTACGCCGTCCACTTCGTCCGGATCATTCGGCTGATGAGAGACCCACGCCAAGAGATCGATAGCGAATGGGAAGGCTGGCCGCTGCTTGGGTTTCTTCCGTTCGCCGGAAGCTGGGCCATCCGCCGGATCATCATCGAGCCTGCGGTGGTGTTCGCGTTCTTCGTCTTTCTCCGCATCAACCATGCGTTCATCTTTTCCAACTACGTCCTCTTCGTCGCCTTTGCCCTTGCCCTGAAAGCGGCGCTGACGTGGTACGAGTCGTGGATCGCGCTTCGGGACGTGCTCGACAAAAGCCACCGCACCAGCGTGCTTCAGGACTTCACCCAGAACATCAGCGGGGGAACCGTCGGGCGATTCCCTCTTTCCCCGCTTGCCAACGCTCCAGCGAATGAACGGGACGGCCTCGTTGCCGCTATCGCCCGGATTGACTGAAAGGAGACACGGACGTGAAGCTTCTCATCATCCTGAAGATCATCGAGATCATCATCGACCTCGCCACGGAGTGAAGCGGTAATATGGCTTCTGGGTCAATCTTCGTCGGGCCATTCACAGGAGCAAGAATGGCAAGACGTGAATATCAGAAGCCGAATGTTCTGAAACAGGACGGCCCGTGCCCCTACTGGTATATCCGGTATCGGGTGCGGGCCTTCGACGCAGAGAAAGGACGGTTTGAACGCAAAGAGAAATGGCACCGTTTAGGCGACTGCGACGCCATGACGAAACGGCAAGCCGAACGCGAGCGCGACAGGGTTCTGGGGGAAGTCAACCACCAAGTCCTGACGCTCCGCGAACACATGCACTTCAAGGACTTCGTGGCCATCTACCAGAGAGACTACATGCCGAACGTCGGTAAGGCAGCACAAGCCAAATACGATAGCCAACTCAGGAATCACCTCCTGCCAGCCTTCGGCCATCTGCCGCTTGTGTCCGTCGATACGGGCATGATTCAGGCGTTCCTCACCGAGAAACGCGATCTCTCTTGGTGGACGCGCTGCGATCTCCGTAACCTGCTATCCGGGCTGTTCACCGTAGCGATCAAGTGGGGCTACTGGACACGACCGAACCCGGTCATCGGGGTGGAAATCGGGCGCATGGAATGGAAGCGCGACAACCGGGCGCTTTCCGATGATGAAGTGCGCCGGGTGATCGAAGCCCTGTCCGATCCGCTGAGACTGATCGTCGAAACCCTCGCGCTCACCGGCATGAGGATTTCAGAAGTGGTTGGCCTGAAATGGCAGTACGTAGACCTCGATCGCGGCGTCATCATGATCCGCGAACGCAACTACCGGGGGGAGCAGGGGCAGCCCAAGTCCACCCGATCAAAGCGCGACCTTCCCCTTGGCTTCCTCACCGAGCGCTACCGCGCCATCAAGGGCGAGGGATTCGTCTTTCACCAGAACGGGGAACCGCTCGATGAAGGCAGCGTCTTGAAGTACCAGCTCCGGCCCGTGCTGAAACGGCTTGGTCTGTACTTTGAGGGCTTCGGCTGGCACACATTCCGCAGAACGCACCTCACCGTGCTTTCCGAAGAGGGAGCCAGCGCCTTCGAAACGCGCGAACAGGCTGGGCACTCGAACATCATCACCACCATGAACTACGTGAAACCCTCCGTTGAACGTAGACGGGCGGCGGTGCAGAAAGTGCAGGACCGGCTCATTCCCGCACCATTTGCGGGTGAGAAGCGGGAAGGAAAAACCGATGAAGCGGCCTAAGCCTTTTGGAATGTGGTGGGCGCGCAGGGACTCGAACCCCGGACCCCTTCCTTGTAAGGGAAGTGCTCTAACCAACTGAGCTACGCGCCCACAGCTTCCTATTGTAGCGTTTGCGGATGGATCAGAATTGTGGGTGGTGGCTGCTGCACGGACGGCGATGCTGGCGGCTGTCCGAAAGCATTGCGCCTACTGGACATGGACCTGCTGGCTGCGCATGGCAGCGCTGGCTATGTCGCGCGCCGCGGATAGAGTAGGGGGATGGCATTCGCTGGTTGGCATGCGGTTCCGTTCCGGTCGCCGTTGGGGGACTATGAGCGTCAGGCTGAGGAGGTGCTGGCGGCGCACGGGTCCGGCGACACTGAGGCGATTGCGTTCATCCATGGGAAGAATCCTCGCCTTCTCGATGAGAAGTTCTGCGGCGGTCGATTTGGAGGGTGGATCGGGGGGATGCTGGGCGAGGATGCGGGTCTGGTCCGTGCGCGGTCGACGCGGCGGACTCATTTCGATCCTCCGGTGCATGGGGCTACTTTACTGCACTACATCGGTGCGAATGGAGTGGAGGGATATCGGCAGCGGACGCCGGCGAATGCGGTGGAGGTGGGGCGAACGCTGCTGGAGGCCGGGGCGGAGGTGGACGCGCTGGCTCGGATGTACGGGGCCGAGTGTACTGCGATGAGTATGTTGGTATCGAGGAGCCATCCGGCGGAGGCGGGGGTGCAGGGGGCGCGGGTGGCTCTTGCGGCGGCGGCGGGGTTGGGGCGTGTGGAGGCAGTGGAGGTGTTGCTCGATGCCGGGGAAGACCCGGACCGGTACAATCCGGAGGGCGCGCATGC
>JBGSME010000893.1:0-2749 GCA_041740335.1 Bryobacteraceae bacterium
TGGACCGATATCGCCGTACCTCTGGCCGTACTGGGGATCGTGCTGGCGATGATCGTTCCATTGCCATCGATCATCCTCGATCTCCTCATCGCGCTCAATATCACGGTGTCGGTGGTGGTTCTCCTTGTCGGGATGTCGATCACCAGGCCGGTGGATTTCAGCGTCTTTCCGACGACGCTGCTACTGCTAACGCTGTTTCGTCTGGCACTGAACATTAGTTCTTCGCGCCTCATTCTGCTCGAGGGAAATCTGGGAACCGCAGCGGCCGGGCACGTGATCGAGGCGTTTGGCAGTTTCGTGGTGGGGGGAAATTACATCATCGGCGCGGTGATCTTCCTGGTCCTGATCGCAATTCAATATGTCGTCATCAATCATGGTGCGGTGCGAATCTCGGAGGTAACGGCGAGATTCACACTGGACGCGCTGCCTGGCAAACAGATGTCGATCGACTCGGATTTGAATGCCGGCCTAATTGACGAATCCGAAGCCCGAAACCGGCGCCGCGACTTGGCCGCAGAAGCGGAATTCTACGGGGCAATGGATGGCGCCTCCCGATTCACGCAGAGGGATGCGGTGGCGAGCATCCTGATCACCGGCATTAACATTATCGCGGGGTTTCTGATTGGAGTCTTGCAGTACGGCATGGACCTGCGGCGGGCGATCGAGACCTACACCGTGCTGACGATCGGGGACGGGCTGGTGACGGTAATTCCGGCGTTGATGATCTCAATATCGGGAGCGTTGATTGTGACGCGGGCGAGTTCGGACGCGCGGCTTGGGATGGATTTCCGGCGCCAACTGTTAAGCGATCCGCAACCGCTGTGGATGGCCTCGGGCGTTCTGTGCCTGCTGGCGTTGTTTCCCGGCTTGCCAGCGATACCATTTCTTGCGCTGGCTGGACTGGTGGCGGCCGGAGCGCAACGTTTGCAGCGGCCAGCCGAGCAAGCCGAAACCGATCGTCAGGCCGCGGAGGCACCACAGCCGGACCGGGACAACGTGGAGAAGCTGCTGCGCGTGGAGCCGCTGGCGGTCGAGGTCGGCCTCGGGCTGGTGCGGTTGGTCGATGGAGCACAGAACTCGCCGCTATTGCGGCGCATCGGGGGGATTCGAAAACAACTTGCGGCCGATCTCGGGTTCCTGCTGCCGTCGGTCAGGCTGGCTGACAATCTGGGGCTGAAGGCGGGCGAGTACACGATATCGCTCAAGGGAGTTGAAATCGCCAGATACGAACTGCCACCGGGGTCCGATCTGGTGATCAACTCCGGCGGTGGCGGTGCACCGCCGCACGGGGTACCTACTCGGGAACCGGCATTTGGGCTCGAGGCATGGTGGGTTCCTTCGGCGGCGGCCGAAGAGGTGCGCGCGGCTGGATTCACCGTTGTGGATGCGGTTAGCGTGCTCGGCACGCATCTCTCCGAGATTGCCTGCCGCTACGCTCATGAGCTGTTTTCGCGGCAGGACGCCAAGAAACTGGTGGACCGGGTGGCGGAGCAGAATCCAAAGCTAGTCGAGGACGCCGTCCCGAAACTGATTCCGCTCGCGTTGCTACATCGTGTCGCGCAAAATCTGCTGCGCGAGCAGGTGTCGATACGCGACGCGGTGACTCTTGTCGAGGCGCTCGGCGAGGCCGCGCCGGTGACCCGGAATGCGGTTCTACTGACGGAATTCGCGCGTCAATCGTTGAAGCGGACGGCGGTGAAACCATATGTGGACGCTCATGGACAGTTGGCTGCCTATTTCCTCGATCCGGCGGTCGAACAAGGCATTGATGCAGCAATCGAGCACGGGGAGCACACTTCGCAGTTACAGCTACCGCCGCAACAGATTCGAGACCTGGCTGACCGGATCGCGGCTGCCATCGGCGCTTCCGACGGCCGCGCGGTGATCCTTACGGGATCGCCGGTTCGGTATTTCCTACGGCAGATTATCGAACCGGGCCTGCGCGGAGTCGCTGTCCTGTCGCACGCGGAGGTCCCCGACGAAGCGCGGGTGGTGTCGCGAGGTGTGATCGCGTAGTACGGCAAGAAATGAGATTGGAGGAGGAACGATGCGCTTGAAATCCTACTTTGCGGACACGGTGGAATCGGCGATGTCGCTGGCGGCGCAGGAACTCGGTGACGAAGCCATGCTCGTCTACTCACGGGAGTCGGGGCCTGAGACCCGCAGTCTGGGTCGTTACGAAGTGGTTTTCGCCACCGAGGCCAGCCCGGCATCGGCAGGGGTGGGCGCCGAATCGGTGCCCCGGCTGGGCACAGGAAGCCGCGACGCGATGGTGCCGGTTGCCTCCGGAACAGGTCTGGCCGATCCAGCCGGCGGGGACAGCCGGCTGTGGGCGGAACTCGATCGGCGACTGGAACTATTAGAGAAGAAGCTCACGAGAGGGCCAGCCAATCCAGCCGGCAACGAGGCCGGCCCGACCGAGGCGGCCGGTGCAACAGGAGGGGACTCGGGAGGCCATCTAGCGAGTGGACCAGGGGACACTCTTCAGAGCGAGCCCTGCGACGTGACCCTGGAAGCTGCCGCCGGCGGATCGGAAGCCCGGGACAGCCCAGACAAACACCGGGAAGGCCGCGGCGGCCGGCGAGAAAGATGGAGCGATTCAGAACGGCAGATTGGATTCGACAGGAGCGTATGGGTGCCGGGGCGGGCCACGATCCTGGTGGGACCAGCCGGGGCGGGAAAGACCACGGCCGCGGTCAAACTCGCGTTCTGGTTCGCCGTGCGGGCCGGCAAAGTCCCAAGGCTGGTT
>JBGSME010000894.1:0-1660 GCA_041740335.1 Bryobacteraceae bacterium
GTAGGCGTAGGTGACGCGATCTTCGTCGCGCCGGCCGCCATCCTTGAGGGCCGCCGAGGCCAGATGACGCGCGGCTTCAATATAGGTCGGGTCATTCATCAGCGCCAGCGCCTGCAGCGGCGTGTTGGTGATGGGACGGCGCGCGGTGCACTTCTCGCGGTCCGGCGCGTCAAAGGTGATCATCGCCGCCGGCGGCACCGTGCGCTTCCAGAAGGTGTACATGGAGCGCCGATAGAGATCGCTCCCATGAGACTGTATGTACCTCTGCGCGGTGAACTCGCGCCCGAACGCCATCTCTTCCCACAATCCGGGAGGTTGATAGGGCAACACGCTGCGTCCGCCGATCTCGCGATTCAGCAGTCCGCTGGCGGCGAGAGCATTGTCGCGGACCAGTTCGGCCGGCAGCCGGAATCGCGACATCCGCGCCAGCAGCCGGTTCTCGGGATCGCGCTCGGTGAGCGCCGGCGTCGTCCGTGACGACTGGCGATATGTAGCCGACATTACCATCTTCTTCACCAGCGCCTTGGTATCCCAGCCGCCGACAAATTCAGTCGCCAGCCAGTCCAGCAGTTCCGGATGCGAAGGTGGCTCGCCCTGCGATCCGAAATCCTCCGACGTCTTCACCAGGCCGGTTCCGAACAGGATCTGCCAGAAACGGTTCACCGTCACTCGCGCGGTCAACGGATGTTCCGGGCTCACCAGCCACTGCGCAAGGCCAAGACGATTCGCGGGTGCTCCGGATGGCAGCGGAGGCAGCGCCGAGGGAATCGCCGGAGTTACTTTGTCGCCCCGATTGCGATAGTCACCGCGGCCGAGCACGAAGGTTTCGCGCGGTTCTTCACGCTCTTTCATCACCATCGTGGTGGGGATGAGGAAGCCGAGTTCCTCGCGCCGCTCACGAAGTTTCACCAGTTCGGCGGCCGTGGTGCGATACGGCTCGGACGCGGCATAGCGGAGGAAGTAGGCATGCACGCGAGCCTTGTCGTCCTTGGATCGGGCCGTCTCGGGAAGCTCCGCGGTGCGATACGCCGGCAGGTGCGTGGCCAGGTCCTCCACCTCGCGCGCGTCGAGCGTTCGCGAATAAATCCGCAAGTCATCCACCTGCCCCTGGAAGCCGGTAAGGATCAGCGGGCCGTCGCCGCCCAAAGACACAGGACCGGCTTCGATTGTTTCAAGCGCCGCCGGCTCTCCGTTCACGCGCAAGGCGAACGTAGCGCCGTCATAGTTCATCGCCAGATGGCTGTAGCTCACAAACAGGACAGGATCCTTCGTCTTCACGTGCATCCGGCCGAAGCGGAAATGAATCGGCGCACCGCGCTTGTAATACGGCACGTAGCGCGATTCCTCGGTATAGACTTCGAATTTGTCCGGCCCTTCCCCACGTTCGAACAATCGGACGCCGCGCTCATGGGCGGGCCGCATGTCGAAAGCGATCGCGAACGGACGGCCGGGCGTCACCGCGCCGCCGTCGGCAAACTCGAAGCGGTCTTCGATATTCACGCTTAACGCCTTGCCCGATACGCCGTTGACGAAAACCGGTTGCTTACCCTCAACCCTCGCGGAAAGATAGTGGCCCGACGAGTCGCCGAGGCTGCCATCGAAATCATAGTGCGCGGCGAGTCCGCTCGAGTGGCGGCGCAGCATCTCGCCGGCCGCCGCC
>JBGSME010000895.1:0-3935 GCA_041740335.1 Bryobacteraceae bacterium
GGCACCTTCTCCACCCAATGGCGGCGGAGTAGGGCCATCTTCTCTTCCGGGGAATACTGCTTCTGTGCTTTCCTCAAGCGTTCAGCTCCAAACTACTCTTCGGCTAAACGCTCGCTCCAATTAGAAAAGAGGCAACACAGAGGAGGCACGAAGCCGTTGAGTTGAACTTCTCTCACCTTCAGCAACGCGAACAACACTGGGCCATTGTCGATCTCGTTGGGAAGGCCGGTCACACGCGGACTGTGCCGATGCCGGACTGGGTCAAGCAGGTTCTTGATGACTGGCTGAATGCAGCAGGCCTCACCTCGGGCAGGGTGTTTCGTCGCGTGAACAGGGCTGGTAGAATTTGGGGTGACGGCATGACTGAAAAAGTCGTCTGGCACGTCGTCCGCGAGTACGCAAAGAAAGCCGGGATCGAGAAATTGGCACCGCATGATTTACGTCGAACTTGTGCGAGGCTTTGCCACACTGCCGGAGGCGAACTGGAGCAGATCCAGTTCCTTCTCGGTCATGTCTCGATCCAGACCACCGAGCGATACCTCGGATGCAAGCAGCGCATCCGATCGGCGGTCAACGACAGGATCGGAATTGAGCCGAAGAGCTGAAGCACACTGGGAACGATAGTGGAGGGTTGCCGACCAACTGGACACGATCGACCATGGAATTATGAGACCCTCCGAACCCAGCTAAGGCTAACGGGAGTTGCTGGCAACGACGCGATTGATTTTGGTGTCCGTGGCACCCATTCCGCCTTCGCCCAGCTTGGCGGTGATGCGGTAGTGCACGTTTTGTAGTGCACGATTTGTGTCGGTCGGGAATAGAGTCAGTATGTATCACGTAGTGAAGGTGCATGGTTGTACCGTCCCCGTTCCTCTAGTAATCTAATCGGGACGGCTCAAGAAGTTCACTGGAGAAACCTATGTCAAGAAGGCGTCCACATTTCCTGACCTTTGCCGCGCTGCTGGCAGCGGGGCTGGCGAGAGGTCAAGGCGGGATGGACACTCCGCTATTCACTTCGCGGCAAGCCGCGCAAGGAAAGACACTTTATGCGACCCAGTGCGCGGCGTGCCATGGAGAAACATTGCAGGGCGGCTCCGCAGGTCCGCTGGCCGGTCCCGGCTTTGCTGCTGCCTGGACGATGGGCGGCTTTGTAGGCGAATGGGCCGATTCCCAGTTGACGGTGGATGACCTGGACTATATCATCCGCACGACAATGCCGAAAGGGGGCGCCGGGCGGATGAGCGCCGAGGAGTACACGGCAGTACTCGCCTACATTCTTCAGCAAAACGGCTACCGGGCGGGTCCGACGCCTCTGCGCGCCGGGTCGCCGCTCATGAAGCAGTCGCGGCTGCGTTTCGGCGCGGCCGAAGGAGTGGTGTCGGCACTGCCGCCGTTGCGGATCGCCGGTGATTCGGCAGCTATTCCGAAACGGGGCGGACCGACACAGGAGGAACTAAGCCACGCAGCGGCTTCCACACGGGACTGGCTCTATCACACGCACGATTATTCCGGCGCCCGGTACGTCGCGCTGGACCAGATTAATAGCAGCAACGCCGGTCAACTCCGGGCGCTATGTGTATTTCAGGTGGGCGAGGAGGGGAATTTCCAGACAGGTCCCATTGTGTATCAGGGGACGATGTACGTCACAACGAACCGGTCAACCGTAGCGCTGGACGCGACCAACTGTCGTCCGAAATGGCGTCACACGTGGGTGCCGAAGGCCAACGAAGTCTGGCGGAACAATCGTGGCGTGGCGATCAAGGATGGATACCTGGTGCGGGGCACATCGGATGGATACCTGGTGGCTCTGAATGCAGCCACCGGGGCATTGGTGTGGGCCGTGAAAGCGGCGGATGCAAGACAGGGCGAGACTTTCACGATGGCTCCGCTGATCTTCGAGGACCTGGTGCTGATCGGACCGGCGGGGAGCGAGAACGCGGTGTCGGGATGGGTGGGCGCATTCCGGCTGCGGGACGGCACTCTCGTGTGGAAGTTCCAAACCGTCCCTGGCGCGACGGGCGCGGGCTCGGAATCCTGGGGCAATCCGAAGGGAATCAAACTGGGCGGTGGCGCAGTATGGACTCCATTCAGTCTCGATCCGGAAAAAGGCGAGCTGTTCGTCGCGGTCACCAATCCGGCGCCGGACCTCCCCGCGGAACTGCGGCCCGGGGACAACCGCTATACCAACTCGGCCGTCGTGCTGGATGCGCGCACGGGCAGGCTTCTCTGGTACCGGCAAATGGTGGCGAATGACTCGCACGATTGGGATTTGACGCAGGTGAGTCCGCTCTTTCGCGCGGTTGTCGGCGGGCGAGAGGGACGGCTGCTGGCCACGGTGGGCAAGGACGGAATCCTGCGGACGGTCGACCGGGACAGTCGCGAAGTGGTCTATTCGACGCCAGTGACGACGATCCGGAACGCGGAGGCGCCGGTGACCGAAGCGGGTGTCGAGGCGTGTCCCGGGGTACTCGGGGGCGTGGAGTGGAACGGGCCGGCGTTTCACCCGGCACTGAAGATGCTGTACGTGAACGCCGTGGACTGGTGTAGCAAGTATACCTCGGCAAAAACCGTGCGGCACATTCCGGGACGAATGTACTTGGGAGGAACGGTGGAGTTCGGGGCTCAGGCGCAGGGATGGGTGACCGCGATGGATGCGTCCACTGGGGCTGTGAAATGGAAATATCAGTCAAAGCGGCCGATGGTATCGGCAATCACCGCGACCCAGGGGAACGTCGTGTTTACGGGCGAGTTGACGGGGGACTTTCTTGCACTGGATGCGAGGAACGGAGCCGTCCTGTACCGCTTCAACACGGGCGGAGGGATCGGGGGCGGTGTGGTGACCTACCAGGAAAACGGCAGGCAGTATGTCGCGGTGATGTCGGGCAAGCCGTCGCCGTTCTGGGTGAGTGAAATCGCCGGGGCTCCAACAGTGTTCCTGTTCGCGCTGCCGTAGAAGTCCGCGGCGGAGGATTCACAGGCCAAGTACAGGCATGCTACTTCTGCAACGAGCCAGTCCAGTTCTGGATTATTCGCATCCCTTCGTGATCGATGGTGGATAGGCGGAGTGCGGGTACGGCGTGCTGATGGTACTCATGTGCGGTACCGAGGCCAATCGAACAACTGCGGGCAATCTGCCGCAATCCGAAACCCACTTCAAACTTCAATCGAAGAACTTCTTTGATCTTGCGCATGGACAATCTCCTGGCTACCGAGCGATCCTCCCTTTCCAGGGGGAGGCTGCCTGCCATTGTCTTGTCCAGTGCCGTTTCGCTTGTGGAAATCATTCCGGCGAAGCCGAACACATTTCCGGGATCGGCCTGATACTGTTCGGCTGCATCGCGGAACCGTTGTTCACCTTCATCCCGGAATCCCGTTCGAGATCAACCCAGCCGGCACAGGGCGGGGCGCCCTCAAGGCAAGTAAGTATTCGCCGCCCCAGCTCCGTTGTGCCGGCGATTACTTGGAAGAACACCGTTCGGAATCATCCCGGAATCGCGTTCATCTTGGCCCGGATTTCGTAGAGACCCAGTTCGCAGCGTGAGGGAAGCGGTTTACGCAATTCAGCCAGTCTACTCGATCTGAAACAGAAATATGGCCTGTGTTACGGCGAACCCGTCCATTAACTATTTCTCTCGTGGCATCACAGAGGTTTATGGAAGGGTTGCCGACGATCGGGGGTTTGTGGTTGGTTGAGTCGCCCGCCTGTCACGCCGAAGCCCGACCGAGCCATCCGCTGGCACCGGCCCGCGCTCAGAAGGGGCTGTTTTGATCCACTCGCCGCCCCTTCCTGCTGCCATGGTGTAGACTGACGAAGCGCATCTCCGGAGCTCTCTTGACCTTCTCGCAGTCCGGAAAGACGGGAATGCGGGTCCGGAGTACGAATACAGGAGAATGTTGATGAAAGCAGCAATGTGGATGCCGGCGTGGCTCGCCGC
>JBGSME010000896.1:0-6447 GCA_041740335.1 Bryobacteraceae bacterium
CCGATTGCCGAGAGCACGAATGGAATCCGCGCGGCCCAATCATGGACGCCGAATATCCAATAGGAAACGGCCATCATCCAATAGGGCAGCGGGGCTTTTTCGAGATAGGAGATGCCGTTGAGGCGGGCTGTGACCCAGTCGCCGGAATGGAGCATGTTACGCGCGATCTGGGCCTGGACGGCGTCCACGTCGTCCATCAGCGATGGCGGGCTTGTGGCCGAGCCGGCGAAGACCAGGATCGCGATGAGTGCGACTATGATCGCGTAGTGCCGGTTGATACGTTCCATTGTTTGATCCAGAGGAAAAGAAGCAGCAGGCCCCAGAGCCGGTAGCCTGCGTTGATGCGGCGGCGATCGTGATCGTGCATCAGGGTTTCGAGCGCCGGCCAGGCGAACAAGCCGGTTTCGTTCACGGCGCGTTCGGTGATGGTGTCGCGAAGAAACGATCGGAGCGAGGTTCGGAACCAGTGGTGCGCGGGGATGTCGAAACCCTCTTTGCGGCGGCCGATGACGGGGGGCGGCAGTTTGTCGCGCATGAGTTCGCGCAGGATAAATTTTAGCTTTGAGCCGCGGATCTTCATATGCTCCGGGAGCCGGGCTGCGAATTCGGCGATGCGGTGATCGAGAAACGGCGGCCGGACTTCGAGCGAGTGGGCCATCGACATGCGGTCACTCTTGTTGAGGATGTCGTCGGGCAGGTAGACGCGCTGGTCCAGATAGAGGAATTGGTTGAGGTAGCCGGAGTGGAGTGGCAGCGGGCTGAAAAGGGATAGCGTTTCGGGCGGGAGGTCGGCGGCTGGGCCGGCTCCGTTCCAGAACAGGTGTGCCTGCGAGGGCGGCAGTTGGCATCCGGCGAGGAAGCGCTGGAGCTTATACTCGACGCCGATCTTCTCATCGGACGCGGGAAGAAGGTTCGCGACCGCGGCGAGCGCACGGAGCAAGGGCCTGGGGACTGGGCGCAGCCAGCGGGCGTACCGGTCAGCGAGATAGGTCTGGTAGCCGCCGAACAACTCGTCTGCGCCTTCGCCGGAGAGCGCCACGGTGACGTGTTGGCGCGTCATGCGAGAGAGAAAATAGACTGGGAGAGAGCCGGCGTCGGCAGAAGGCTCGTCGGAGAAGCGGGCGAGTTGTTGGATGGCGGCGGGGAGGTCTTCCGAGGGTGACAGGTCGAGTTCGTGGTGATCGGTATCGAAGGCGGAGGCCACCTGCTGGAAGTATCGGCTCTCATCGAAACCGCGTCCGCGGAACGATACGGAGAATGTTTTGAGCTTGCCGGGGAAGTGGCGCGAGGCGTAGTGTGTGATGGCGGACGAGTCGAGTCCGCCGGAGAGCCAGACACCGAGGGGCACATCGGAGAGCAGGTGTTCACGGACGGATCGATCGAGCAACCGGTCGAGTTCGGCTTTGGCGTCTTCGAAGGTGAGGTGCGGATCCGGCTGCATGCGCGGGGTCCAGTAGGATTCGGCGCGGATTTGGCCGTCTTGCCATTCGAGCCAGGATCCGGGCGCCAATTTCTCGATGCCCTCGATGAGCGTGAAGGGTTGGGGGAGATAGTTGAGCGACAGATAGCAGGGCAGGGCGTGCCGGTCAATATTACGTTCGATTGCCGGATGCGCGAAGAGGGCTTTGAGTTCAGAGCCGAAGTGAATGTCGCCGGCGCGGTGCGCGATGTAGAGCGGCTTGATGCCGAGCCGGTCACGAACGAGGGTCAACTTGCGCTGGGCGTTGCACCAGATGGCGGCGGCGAACATTCCGTTGAGCCGGGAGAAGGCATCGTGGTTCCACTGGAGCCAGGCGTGGAGCACCACTTCGGTATCGCATTGGGTGGTGAAGACGTGGCCGAGCGATTCCAACTCGCGGCGGAGTTCGCGGAAGTTGTAGATCTCGCCGTTGAAAACGATGGTGGTGTTGTAGGCGGAGAGGGGTTGGTCGCCGGAGGAGAGGTCGAGAATCTTCAAGCGCACGGCGGCAAGCGAGATGGTCTCGGTTGCGAAGATGCCCTGTTGATCGGGTCCGCGATGGCGTATGGCGCCGGCGGCGCGGCGAATGATGGCGGGGTCCGGGGCTTGATGGAGGTGGGTGAAACCGGCGATGCCGCACATACGCCGGATTATTGGAAGCGAAGCGCTTCGGCGGGTGCGATTCGGGCGGCGCTTCGGGCGGGGTAGAGTGTAGCGAGAAAGCTGACGGCGAGGGCCACCAGCGAAATCCAGATGGAATCGGAGAGACGCGGCAGGACGGGGACGTAGCTCAACGAATAGACGGACTGGTCAAGGCGGAGGAGCTGATAGCGTTCGGCCACGAAACAGAGGATGTGTCCGATGACGAGCCCGATCGAGGTGCCGGCGATTCCGATGAGAATTCCCTGGAGGATGAAGATCCTGGAGATGACGGGTTGACGGGCACCCATTGAGATGAGAATGGCGATGTCGCGATGCTTTTCCATCACCATCATGGTGAGCGATGTAAGGATGTTGAGCACAGCCATCAGGAGGATGAGCCCGATGGTGATCATAGCGACGAGGCGTTCGCCTTTGAGGGCGCTGAGCAGGCGGCGATTGTGCTCTTTCCAGTTGGAGGCGCCGAGCTTGGGACCGACGAGTTTTTCGGCTTCGCGAGCCACGACGTCGGCAACGTCGGGATCGTCGAGCGTCATTTCGACGGCGTTGGCGACATCCTGCAGGCCGAGGATATTCTGAACCGCTTTCATCGAAGTGAACGCCCAGGAACTATCGAGATCGTAGAGGCCGGATTCGAACAAGCCGATCACACGGAACTGGTGCTGGGTGTACTTGGGGCCGAGCGGAGTTTGATCGCCGTACCGGCTGACCACGCCGACGACGTCGTCCACCTTGACGCCCAACTGTTCGGCGAGATTCGAGCCGAGAATGATGGGCTCATGGCCGCGAGCGAGGTCCCAGTTGTCGAACCGGCCGGCTTTGAGGTGGCGCAGCGCGTCCGGGACGGCGGCGCGATCGGGATTGAGGATCCCTTTGAGCACGCCCGGCGAAGCCTGGACAGGGCCGTTGAACATGACTCCGTCGTAGAGAGACGGCGACACATCGCGGACGTGCGGCAGCTTTTTGACCTTTTCGCTTACTTCTCTCCAGTTCGGAATTCCGGAAGAGATTTCTTTTTCCATCACCCACAGATGCGCGGTGGCGCCGATGAGCTTGGTTTGCAGGGCAGTCCGGTAGCCGTTGGTGATTGCCATCGCGACGACGAGAGCCATGACGCCGGCTGCGACGCCGGCCATCGAGATCACGGTGACGATTGAAATTACGGTCTGCTTGCGGCGTGCGGTGAGGTAGCGGAGTGCGACGAAGAATGGGAAGGAATTGGGCACTACGCTCTCAGCTCTCCAGGCCGCGGAGCAAATCGGCGACGCCGATCTCGCCTTCCGGGCGAAGGAGGGGAAAAAGGATGACGTCGCGAATGGACTTGGAATTGGTTAGGACCATTGTCAGGCGATCGATGCCGATGCCCTCACCGCCGGTGGGCGGCAGGCCGTAGCACAAGGTGCGGATGTAGTCTTCGTCCATGCGATGGGCTTCGTCGTCGCCGCGTTCGCGCATGGCAAGCTGCATGTCGAAGCGGCGGAGCTGCTCGCGAGGGTCGTTGAGTTCGGTGAAGGCGTTGCCGATTTCCATGCCGGCGGCATAGATTTCGAAACGATCGGTGAAGGCGGGGTCTTCGACGCTGTTTTTGGAAAGGGGCGAAACCTCGACGGGGTATTTGTAGATGATGGTGGGCTGGTAGAGTTGCTCTTCGGCGACGCGCTCGAAGATGTCGACGAGTTGTTCGCCGGCGGTTGCTTTGCGGGAGTAGCGGGCCAACCAATCGGGGTCGGCGACGTTGTCGAGGGTGGGCTTGCCGCCTTCGTTCCAGAATTCGACGACGGCTTCGCGCATGGTGAAGCGGCGGAAGTTGCCGAAGTCGAGTTGACGGCCGTCGTAGTCGACGACGGCGGAGCCGGTGGCCTCGCGGGCGACTTCGCCGAGCAATTCGCAGGAATAGTCCATGAGGAGTTCGTAGTCGGCGTAGGCCTGGTAGAACTCGAGCATGGTGAACTCGGGGTTGTGATGAGTGGAGACGCCTTCGTTGCGGAAGTTGCGATTGATTTCGTAGACGCGTTCGAGGCCACCGACGACGAGGCGTTTGAGGTAGAGTTCGGGCGCCACGCGAAGATAGAGATCGAGATCGAGGGTGTTGTGGTGGGTCTTGAAGGGGCGAGCGGCGGCTCCGCCGTGGATGGGCTGCATCATCGGCGTTTCGACTTCGATGAAACCGCGCGATTCCAGTTGGCGGCGTAGAGAGGAGATGATGCGCGCGCGGGTGATGAAGACCTTGCGTGAATCGGCGGATGCGATCAGGTCAAGGTACCGCTGGCGGTAGCGGATCTCGACGTCTTCAAGGCCGTGGAATTTCTCCGGCATCGAAAGCAGGGTTTTGGCGAGAAAGAACAGCTTGGCGGCATGGATGCTGAGTTCGCCGGTGCGGGTCCGGAACAGGTAGCCTTCGACGCCGGAGATGTCGCCGAGATCGAGCAGTTCCCAGAGTTTCCAGGCGGTTTCGTCGACGGCGTCCTTGCGGAGGTAGATCTGGATGCGTTCGCCGTTTTGTTGAATGTGGGCGAAACCGGCCTTGCCCATGCGGCGGATGGTCATGATCCGGCCGGCGACGGTTACGGGAATGCGGTTGGCGTCGAGAGCGGCGGCGTCCAAATCGTTACCGGCGGCGAGGGCCTCGGCGGCAGTATGAGAGGCGTCGAATCGTTGTCCGTAGGAACGGAACCCGAGGGCTTCAATTTCGGCGATGCGATTCACACGTTGACGAAGCAGATCGTCTTCGAGGGACAAACAGGATCTCCCTTAGGAATGAAGGATAAGTCTTGATTATAATGGACGGTTGACCTCGCTTTCGGTTGTCATCCCGGCATACAACGAAGAGAAGCGCCTGCCTTCTACTTTGGCAGCGGTGTCGGGATACCTCGCCGGGTCGGCTTTTCGGCCCATTGAGATCCTTGTGGTGGACGATGGCTCAACCGATGGGACGGCCGCGTTGGTGGAGGGACTGCGGAAAAAGTATCCGGGACTGCGGTTGTTGAAGAACCCCGGCAATCGCGGCAAAGGCTACTCGGTGAAGCACGGGATGCTGGAGGCTACGGGTGCGTGGGTGCTGTTCAGCGACGCGGATTTGTCGGCGCCGATTGACGAACTGGAGAAATTGTTCGATCGGGCCGAACGCGACAAGGCCGAGATTGCGATTGGGTCCCGCGCGTTGAACCGCAAGTTGATCGGCGTGCATCAGTCAGTGTTTCGTGAGTCGGCGGGGCGGTTCTTCAATCTCATGATGCGGCTTTTGATTGGGCTGCCGTTTTGGGACACGCAGTGCGGATTCAAGTTGTTTAGCAAGCGTGCGGCGGGCGAGGTATTTTCGCGTCTTCGGCTGGAGCGGTTCGGGTTCGACGTGGAAGCGCTTTTTATTGCGCGGAAGCGCGGATTCAAGATGGTGGAGGTTCCGGTGCGGTGGAACCATATGGATGGGACGAAGGTGTCGATGTTCCGGGACAGTGTGGGGATGTTTTTGGATCTGTTGCGGGTGCGGTGGAATCAGGTGCAGGGTTTCTACCGGTAGTCGATTGGGCGTTGGGGTGTGAGGGCGGGGGAGGACCGCTTCCTTGCAGGCGCGGCTCGGTAGGTGTGCGGCTCGGGTGGTAATTACCGGTGCGGGAGCGATGGGTGCGGGTGGAAGCGAAGCCCGGCGGGGACTATTTGCGGACGATCACTTCGCGGATGGAATCCCGGGTGAGGAAGAATTTCACCGAGGAAAATGGGCCGAACAGTTTCTCGATGCTGCGGTTGTTCAGCGTTTGGGCCAGCCGCTGCCGGCCTCTCGGCTGGAGGAGCAGTGTTTTGCCGTCGGCGATGCGGAACGAAAAGGCATCCACCGTGTTGTCCTTGGCTTCGGCGTGAAAGCATGCGAACAGAACGCCGCCGGGGCGAAGAATCCGATGGAGGCGGGGGATGAGCGCTTGCGCCAGGGGGCCGGGAAAGTGCTCAAGGATGTCCCAGACGAGGATGGCATCGAAGGCATTGTCGGGGAAGTCGAGCGTGCGGGCCAACCGATCGGCCGGGGCGGCGCCGGGGATGTCGAACGAGCGCAAGAGATCCTCCACCGTGAGCCGGTGGCCTTCGCCGATGATGAAGGTGACGTTGGCTTGGGTGAACTGGCCGAGGTCGAGCACTTAACAAGCTTCCAGACCGTCGCGTTTGGAGAGCGAGGCGAGGAACTGCTCAATGCCATGACTCTGGCGGTATTGTTCGGAAACTGCGGGTCCGATGGGAACTGCCTCCTGGGGGTGTCAGGGCGCCGCGGCGAGCGAGCCTGACGCAAGACTCAGGCTTTGTGCGCGGCGGCTGCGGCAGCCACGGCCGCACTGGGCGGC
>JBGSME010000897.1:0-3150 GCA_041740335.1 Bryobacteraceae bacterium
ACCAAGCGGCTACCCGATTTCATTTGCACACAGGTGACACGGCGGTTTATCGATCCGACGGGGCTGGAATTCTGGCAGCGGCAGGACGTGATTACGACCAAGCTGTCGTTCTTCGAACAGAAGGAAGACTACAAGGTGGTGCTGGTGAACAGCCAGCCGGTAGATGTGGATTATCAGAGGCTGGGCGGCGCGATTTCGGCCGGCGAATTCGGGACGATGCTCGATGAGATCTTTCAACCGGAAAGTGAGGCGACGTTTGAGTGGTCCAGGTGGGCGACGCTGCGTGGGCGGCGGAATCATGTTTACGATTACCGGGTGTCGCAACCGAGGTCCAAGTGGCGCATCAGTTACGAGCGGTCACTCGAGATCGTAGCGGGATATCATGGGCAGATTTTCGTCGATGCGCAGAACAAGACAGTGACGCGAATCCGGCTGGAAGCTGAAGGAATCCCGGCGACGTTTCCGGTGCAGGAAGCATCGGTGGAAATGGACTACGACCAGGTTCCGATCAACGGCCAGCCGTATACGGTACCGCTGAAGCACACGATGCGGATGCGGCAAGGGAAGCTTCTGGTAAAGAACGAAGTGGAGTTCCGGATGTATCGGAAGTTCGGGGCCGATGCAGTGATCACGTTTGACACGCCGGAGCCACTACCGGAAGAGCAGTTGAAGGAAAGCGCGCCTAAGTAGCCAGGATACTGGCCCGAGCGGTGAGGTATTGCTGAACAGCCTGATCCAACGAGGGCATGGGGGGCAATCCGGCGGCTTCCATCTTTGCGTTTGACAGAGCAGAATACTTGGGGCGGCGGGCGGCGGTTCTGTATTCGCGCTCATTGGTTGCGCGTAGTTCGGGATTGAGGCCTGCGAGACGGAAAATGGTTTTCGCGTAGTCGTACCAGGAGACGGGGGTACCACCACCGACATGGAAGACTCCCGAAGCGCCGGCGGCAACCAGTTGTAGAGTCCGCTGGGCAAGGGCAGGCGCAAAAGTGGGCGAAGCGACATGATCCTCGACGACGCGAATCGGTTGCCTGCTGGCGGCCAAGCGGAGCATTAATTCAATGAAGTTGCCTCGCGGGGTATTGAGACCACCTGGGCCGAAGACGCCGGAGGTGCGGATGATGAGGGGGGTGTCGAGGTACGCTTGGGCGTACAATTCCCCGGCGAGTTTGGAGACGGCGTAGGCGCCCAGCGGGTGGACAGGGTCCAGTTCGGTGTAGGGGCGGCCTGCGGCACCGTCGAAGACGTAGTCGGTGGAAAAGTGGACGAGGCGGGCATCGAGTTGCCGGCAAACGACGGCCATGTTGCGAACGGCCATTCCGTTGACCATAAAGGCCGCCTGGGGTTCCTTTTCGGCGACGTCGACCATGTTGTAGGCGGCTGAGTTGATTACCAGCGTGGGCCCAAAGGCGGCGAGCCTGGATTCGACTTGGGCAGGGTCGGTAATATCGCCTTCCGCGCGTGTGAGTTGGAGAACGGAGCACGCAGCCTGGGAGAAGACGCGAACCAGTTCGACGCCCAATTGGCCGGCGCCACCGAAGACAACGACCTTTTCATTGAGGGATGGGAGGCTGCCCCCATCGGGACTTTCTGCGACTGACATAAATGACAGGATAGCGCGAGAGCTAGTGCTGGTTGAGGTTATCGGGAGCGGCCGCCGACTTGTTCGGGAAGGGCTGATTCGTGAGTAGCGGGCTCGCGCGTGGGGGGAGAGACTTCGCCGAGGAGACGGGCACGGAGACGTTCGAGGTCCTTGAGGTGCGACAGGGAGTGGCGCAACTGAAGGCCGAGACGGTAGCGCCCGGACTCCGGGGCGCAATAGCAGACTTCGCCGAGCAGCAGCGTGTCGCCCCATAGCACACGGACAGCGGATCCAGCGCAGATTGCGTGGTCAGCGACGAGGGCCGCGCCCCCTTCCGACAGATTCAACAGGATGGCCTGAATAGGCTCGGATTTACTGGCGCCGAGCACGCGGAGTTCTACCGGCTCCGCCATTGGCAGCCGCGCTTGTGTTCGCTTGTCGCCTATGCCCATGACTGTTCCCACTTGTCTCATCGGCGCTCGGGGATGGGGGGAACAGGGAATATAGGCCATGAATCGGAAGTGAATCTTTGTCGGACAAAACGCGCACCGACCGGACAGATTGTCGGGCCAGGAATGTCAACCCAGCATCGCATTCTGTTGATTCCAAAGAGTTTATCTGCCGGATCAGTTTGGTAGCCGCAGTGCGTTGTAGGAGTCGTCATGAGACTTACTCACAACCTGCTAATCACGCTGCTCACGGCCACGTTCGCCTTCGGACAGGTCTCAAACGTAGGTACACCAACAACAATTCCAAACCCTGGCGGCGGACCGGTTTTCGGCGGAGGAGGTGGACCGCTTCCCGAGGAGAAGGCCGATCTTACCAAACTGTCGAACGAACTCCAGAGTGCCCCGACGATGAGCGGACCGGATCAATTGTTCGACGTCATTGTGCAGTACGACACGACGGTGCCGAAGATTCAATCATCCCGGGCTCAGGCGCTGGGAACGGTAGAAAAGGAATTTGACAATTTCGCCGGAGTCCGGCTACGGATATCGAGGAGCAAGCTGGCGCTGCTGTCGAGGACGAAGGGTGTAAAGTTCGTGACGCCGAACAGGGCAATCAAGCCAAGGCTCGAGCATGCGATACCGGCCATTTACGCCGACATGGTCCATCAGTCCGGTTACACGGGCGCCGGCGTCGGCGTGGCGGTGATCGACAGCGGAGTGAGCCCGCACGGCGACCTTTACAGCAACAATGCCTTGCGGATAGTCTACTCGGAAAGCTTCGTGCCGGGTGATCCAAGCACGGCGGACGGGTACGGCCACGGCACGCATGTGGCGACGATTGTGGCGAGCAACGCGGCACTTTCCTCTGGCGCGGGATACACGCGAACGTTCAAGGGCGCTGCGCCGACCGCTAACATCATCAACCTTCGGGTGCTGGATTCGACGGGCGCCGGCACAGACGCGTCGGTGATCGCGGCGATTGACCGGGCCATTGCGCTCAAGAATACGTACAACATCAAGGTGATCAATCTCTCGCTTGGCCGGGGCGTCATGGAGAGCTACACGCTGGACCCGCTGTGCCAAGCGGCGGAGCGGGCCTGGCAGGCCGGCATCGTGGTG
>JBGSME010000898.1:0-2026 GCA_041740335.1 Bryobacteraceae bacterium
GGCCGCGGCGGACTGCGGCTGCGCAGTTGGGACCTCGCCAAGGCCAAGCAGGATCCGCCGCTCACCGAAGCCGGCCCGGCGCCGGCCGAAGTGATGTGGGAGCGCATCACCTACTTCGTCAAGCGCGTGGTGCCGGTAGCCGAAGAGAACAAGATCCGCCTCGCCTGTCATCCCCATGATCCCGGCGTGCCTCCCGAAGGATTCCGCGGCGTGGATCGCGTGCTCGGCACCGTCGACGGCCTCAAGAAATTCATCTCGATCGTCGACAGCCCTTATCACGGGCTCAACTTCTGCCAGGGAACCGTCTCCGAGATGCTGCAGGATCCGGGCAAGGAAATCTACGACGTCATCCGCTACTTCGGCAAGCGCCAGAAGATCTTCAACGTTCACTTCCGCAACATCAAGGGCAAGCGCGACAAGTTCATCGAGACCTATCCGGACGAAGGCGACGTCAACTTCTACAAGGCGATGATGACCTACAAAGAGGTCGGCTACCCGTTCATGATGATGCCGGATCACATGCCCCGCCACCCCGCCGACAAAGGCGGCAACGAAGCGTTCGCCTGGGCCTACGGCTACATCAAGGCGCTGATCCAGGTGGCCCAGCAGAGCTGATTCGACAGCCTACATGATCGGCGCGGCGGTGAATGGCCGGCGGAGCGGGAAGCCGGGCGCTGGCACTGGCCACCTGCGCCGAAACGCGTCAGAAGTGACGGTCAAGTTACTTCGGACTCCCACGCCGGCGCTCGCAGGCCCAAAGAACCTGCACGGTTCCGCCGCCGCAGGTGGTGAGGGCACCGTGACCGTAGCTTCGTAGAGACCGACAGCGCCTGGGGTGAGCATGAACTCCACGGGGGAAAACTTCTCCGTGAGCGGATTTTCGCCGCCATTGAAAGCGTAGTCCAGACTCAGCGAGTAGCGCATACCGACGGAGGCTCCGCTGGGAGAAGGCTCTCCGGTCGCCACTGGCGGAGCGGTGCGTCCAAGCCCGACAGCATACACGATGAGATCCTCTCCTGGAAGCGCGGGGTTGAGCATCGTTACCTGCTCCCCGTTGCGATGCGTAATCACAGGGCCGCCCCATGAGTCGGAACCGGGATCCGAGGTAAGAAGGAACCGATGAGCCGCCACGGCGGTGCGGTACCAGAACTGTGCCCGCTCCACTCCATTGATTGCAAGCTTAATCGTCCCGAAGTCGTACTGAGGAAATGGAAGGTTGAAGCTGGTGCTGATCTCGTCAGGCACCTGGAGGGTTACGAGCACGCCTGGAGCACATGCGTCCCCCGAAATCTCAGGCCAGAAGGACTTCGGGCACGGATAAGTCTTCGCGACTTCGAGGATCGCGGCAGGATGCTCCTTGAGTGTCTCTCCACGGAAACGAATTGACACGCCTCCGAGCGCCGTCGGCAGGGGTACCACACCGGCGCGCGCCCGATCAGGAACCTCGTCAGAAATGCCCCAGAACGCGAGAGTCACGAACTGACCCGCGGACAATAGAGGCGGATTGGCCCAGTCGGGGCCGGCCGAACTGAACGATATCGGCTTCTGCGCGGAGCCAACCCCGGCCAGAAAAATTCCCAAGATCGAGACGAGCATGAACCGCATAATAACCTCCATGGTCAACGAGCCGCCTCCTCGCGGACAGGCGCAACGGTTACGTCGCGGTTGCGCTTTGCCGGATCCAGCCCTTAGTCTGTGGTGGGGGGGGCGCCAATGCTGACCCGACTGTGGAATAGGCAGCCCAACGTGAGGCCCGAAGGAAAGTTGCGTGGTGGCTGAGACCATGGAGGCGATGCCCGGATAGTCACCAGCCGCCAGGCACGATGTTCCTACCACGCAGCGATCTCGAAGCAGCCAAAGGGTGGGATCGATACCGCTAGATGGGCATGTGTTGGCCGCCCGGTAAGTGGAGCCGAAGCGTTTTCGAAGAGTGAAAGATTCCGCCCTGCGGGCGGGGATTTTTAAGGCATGGGAATCTATCGGTCCGATGGTGGTTTGCTGGGCGGCGTAGACCTCACACCGCCCG
>JBGSME010000899.1:0-4179 GCA_041740335.1 Bryobacteraceae bacterium
AGCCCTACCACTGCGACGTCGTCACCCGGCGCAAACGCCACTTGCTGCAACCCAGCCAAACCGAGATTGGCCAGGTAGATCAGGCTCACCTGCTCCGGCGAAACGTTCGATGGCGCGGGCACGATCAGTTCGTCCTCCCGCGCCACGTAAGCGGATTGATGGGGCTTCGGCGCGAACACGCGCTGCCCGCGACCGACGCTGGCCACTTCCGATCCAACCGCGCGCACGACACCGCAATTCGAATAGCCGACCCATCGCGGATAGGGCGGCGCGTCCGGAACGTATCCACTATCGCCCAAGTAGTTCCCAAGATCGGTGCCGGTGGAGAACGCCGTAACTTCGGTGTCGACGAAGATCTCGCGCGGCCCAATCGCCGACGCATCCAACATCGTCTCCTCCAACCGCAAGTCGCCGGCGCCGTAAAGTACCGCGCGTAACATCGCTATTGCACCACGTCCACACGGAGCGGATTCCGTAGCTTCTTTTCCCACTGTAGAAATTCATCGAGTGTCCGGAAGAGCACGTAAGCCGTGCGCTCGTGATAGCGGTCGCCTGGATGCAATGTTGTGTTTACCTGACCTACCAAATACCGGTCCCAATACTTGCCGTTGTTGGCGCCGTCGTTGATCATGACTCTGGCGTTCGCGGTTGTCGTGGCCGAATAGTCAAGCACCACCGCTCCGAAGCCGAAGCCATGATCCTGATTGACGAAAGCGACCCACGGCAGGTCCACGGCGAGGGTCTGCTTTTCGAGCAGCGCTTTGCGTTCGTCGAAGGTGGCGACTACGGGCTTGCCATCGGACGCGGGCCAGGCCGCATGGGTAAAGAACGCGTCCATCGTCATCTCCTGACCGCGCAGCCAGTACATCTCGATCTGCTTCACCACGTTCACGGTCGCCGAGAAAAGAAAGTACGGCATGTGCGGAAAGAACCTATACTCGGCCTCCAAGGCCAGTTCCGGATAGAGCGCATGAGATCCAGCGCGGCGGGCGCGAATCATGCCGTCGATCTCATCGCGCTGATGCTGCTGCACCGGATCCCACATCGCAATCGAGGTGTATCCGCGCGCACCTACGCGCCAAAAGCTGGGCGCCCAGTGCATGCGGTTCTGGGTGCGCTTCAAGGTGACCCCGGCGCGTTTGAAGGTGAGCGCGCGCAGAGTGCCGGAGTCCTCGGCTTTGCCGTTGACCAGGCGCTGAGACAAGTCCGCGGAGTAGACATTGTTTTCCACTGTGAAGCCGACCCGATCGGTGGCGCGCAAATCAAGAGTGTCGCGATGTTTCAGCCGGTCCACGCGGAACGTCTTGGTCTTTCCGGCGGCGATGGTGACGTAGAGGATGCGTTCCTTACCGGCAATTTGTATCGTGACCGGCTCAAGGTCGCGCGCGATGCCGGCGGTCTCGGTGACGCGGACGCGCTGGGCGTGGAGACTACCGCACAGGCAAAAGGCCGCGATCACAAATGGGGCTGAAGTCCGGATCCGCAGATTCGTCAACATTCGATCTACTCATGCTACCGCCGCCAGGTGTGCCCATGCGATACCATGCCAAAGATGCAACTTGTTCCCCTTCCCGGCACGGACCTTCGCGTGTCCAACCTCTGCTACGGCAACATGACGTTCGGCGGCCAAACGGAGGAAGCCGAAGCGGCGCGTATACTGGACCGGGTTCTCGACGCCGGAATCAATTTCGTCGACACGGCCAACGTCTACAACAAAGGCGCCGCCGAAGAGATGCTCGGCCGCCTGATGGGCTCGCGGCGCAAGGACATCGTTCTCGCAAGCAAGGTCCGCAACCCGATGGGCACCGGTGCTGACGAGAGCGGCCTGTCCAAAGCGGCTATGCTGCGCGCGATCGACGATAGCCTGCGGCGTCTGCGGACCGACTATCTTGACCTTTACTATCTCCACCTGCCCGACTACAACACGCCGATCGAAGAATCGCTCGACGCGATGGACACGATTGTGCGGAGCGGCAAGGTTCGCTTCCCGGCGATTTCCAACTACGCTGCCTGGCAAGTAGCCCAAGCCCGCGCCATCGCCGCCGAAAAGGGATACACGCCGATCCACGTGGCGCAGATGATGCATAACCTGATCGCACGCGGGCTGGAACAGGAATTCGTCCCTTTCGCCAAGCAGTACGACGTGGCGCTGATCATCTACAATCCGCTGGCCGGCGGACTGCTTACCGGCAAGCAGCAGCGCGACGCGCCGATTGCGGGCACGCGTTTCGACGCCAACCAGATGTATCTGGACCGGTACTGGCACCCGGCTTTTTTCGACGCCGTGGATCAACTGCTAGGGATCGCCCGCGACGCCGGACGCAGCCCCATCAGCCTCGCCTTCAATTGGCTGCTGCACCACACCAGCACAACGTCCATCATCCTGGGCGCAAGCCGCCTCGATCAATTGGAACAGAATCTCGCGGCGTGCGAGGAAGGTCCGCTGGCGGCGGATGTGGTGAAGAAATGCGACGAGGTCTGGGCCGGACTTCGCGGAGTAACTCCGAAGTACAACCGCTGAGTTACTTCGCCCGTTTACCGATACAGTAAAGATACTGCTTGGTCCGGATGAAGATCTGCCCGTCGGAGATCGCTGGCGAGCTTAACTGATAGTCGTCCAGACTGTTCTCGGCCAGCACCTCAAATTGCGGACCAGCCTTGAGCACGGTAGTGAGACCTTCTTCATTGCTCATGTAGATTTTGCCGTCGGCCAGCACTGGGGACGAACTGTAGATCGCCGGTTTGATGCGCTGCCCGGCATAGACTTCCTTGCCCGTTCTGGCGTCGAAGCACCAGGCGATGCCGCGGTCATTGATCATGTAAAGATACTGCCCGTCGCTCACTGGAGTGGGCACGTCGGGACCGTTTGGCGTGGACCACGCGAGGTCGACGCTGGTGCCGCTCGCCTTGAACGCCTGCAGCGGATTGACCCGGGTGGGCACATAGAGGAATTCGCCATGCACCATCGGCGAGGCGACCACGCGATTCATCGGATTGGCTCGGGGATTCATGCCGCCGCGACGCCATAGCTCCTTGCCGGTGGCCGGATCGTGCCCGGTGATATAATCGCCGCCGGTGATCACGATATTGGTTTTGCCGCCTATCTGCATCACCACTGGGGTGGTGTAGGAATCGGGCGACTCCACCTGGGCGTCCGTAGGGCGTTCCACCTTCCACAACGTCTTTCCGGAGTTGCGGTCGAACTTCACCAGATACGACGGATCGTCCGTCTTCATCCCATGGAGCACCTGAACCACCAGGCCATCGGAGAGCAGGAGCGGCGAAGAGCCGTAGCCGTGATTCAAACCGAACTGCCCGTAGTCCTTCCACATATCGCGATGCCAGAGCTCTTTGCCCGCAAAATCGAAGGCTTTCACGTGACCGTTGCCGGACATGATCCAGACCGTCTTGCCGTCGGTCAGCGGCGATGGCGACGAACCATTGCCTTTGCGCACATGCATGTCGGTTGGGGCCACCGGCTTCTTCCATTTCACTGACCCGTCGTTGCGGTCGATCGCCCAGATCGCGATGGCGCCGTTTTCGGCGACGCTCAGGAAGAGCAGGTCACCCCAGACCGCGGGCGTGGATCCGGAGACGTCGGAAAGCGCGAGCTTCCAGGTCACGTTTTCCGTGGTGCTCCACTTCACCGGAAGATTCTTCTCGGTAGACACGCCGTCGCCCGCGGGACCGCGCCAAGTGGGCCAATTGGCGCCCAAAGCGGTGATCGCAAATATGGCGGCTATCGAAATCAGCATTCGCATAGCCGTAAGGATATCTCGCGAGCGATGGCTAACTCAACCATGAGGAGGCGGGACTACCGCTGAGTGCCCGTCGCGCCCCGGTTTCGATCGCAGCCGTGATGGGGAGAACGGCTTCCGTAGTTGGGGGATCAATGGTAACATCGGCCCGATGGCCCCTATCAAACACACGATCCTTGGTTTTGCGCTTTTCCACGCAGTGGTTGCGGCCCAGCCTGTGCCCGTTCCGGCCATCGGTCCCGGACCGTTCCGGATCGCGCCGTCCCAACAGCGGCTGGGCCGCGTCAGCCAGATTCTGGATCGCTACACGCGGGAAAACAAGATCGCCGGCGCGGTTGCCGTGGTGCTTCGCGACGGCAGGCCGGTATACGAACGGGCGTTCGGATGGAGCGACAAAGAGGCCGGCCGCCGCATGACCACC
>JBGSME010000900.1:0-2819 GCA_041740335.1 Bryobacteraceae bacterium
ACTCCCACCGGCTCCATGTCCATGGATTCGATCAACTCGACCACGCGCGAGCGCATCAACGCCGTGAGTCTCTCACGGTCCTTCAGCGTCATGCCGGCGGTGGGAATCGGTTCCCCGATCACGAAGTCCACCGGCAGGCCGCGCAGCCGCAACCCGCCGACCGGCAGCACTTCGCGCGTGCCGCGCAGAGCGAACGGAATCACTGGAACCTGCGACTTGATCGCGATATAGGCAGCGCCTTCTTTGAACTCCTGCATCTCGCCGCGCGCGCGCGCCCCCTCCGGAAACAGCAGTACGGAGAGGTTCCGCTCCTGGATCCGCCGCGCCGCCTCGGTAAGAATCTTGAGGCTCCCGCGCGTGTCGGAATTGTCCACTGGAAAATGGCCGGATCGCCGCAGATGCGTTCCGAGAAACGGCAGCGCCACATACTTCGCGTTCACGAGAAAAACAAACTGCTGTGGGATGTTGCCGAGCACCACCGGCGTGTCATAGAGGGAGAGGTGATTGCCCACGAAGACATAGTTGCGCGTCAGATCGACGTTCTCCATGCCGCGGATGCGTACCTCCACGCCGCCGATCGAGAGCAGCATGCGCGCCCAACGCCTGGATATGGCGTGCTGCCACCGTCCGGTGGGATCGAACACCGATACCGCCACCGAGACGGTCCCCATGAAGATGGTTGCGGCGAGGATTAGCGGCGCCTTGACGGCGAGAGATAGCAGTAACGTGGACATCGGAATCTCAGGCACTCGCCGCCAGCGCCCGTACCGCGCGGAAATAGACGCTCGCAAGCGCAGTCGAGAGTAGCTGGACCGTCGGGATCCACTCCGGCTGATCGTTGAATTGGACCATCATCATCGCCGGGCGCTCCTCGCCAGGATCGGCCAACTCAGCCGTTCCGGCCAGCGGCTCCACAATCGAGACGCGCAACGCCTCCGTCATGCTGGCATCGGCTTCCGCATCCTCCCCGCTCAGCAGCACCCCAGCGGCAAGCGTCCGGTTCTCATGGAAGAATGCAACGAAAGCCGCACCATGTTCGGCGGCAGCCCACTGCATTTCAATCTCGGTCTTTTTGAGAAACGGAATGGGCTGCCGGAACTCCGCCGGCTGCCCCGCAAGGAACTCGGCGAACAGGTTGCAAACCGTTACACCTTGCTCCACCTTCGGGATCAAATCGTAGCTCGCGGATTCTACACGGCGCTCTTCCGGATGAATGATCCGCACGGAGAACATAGACATAAGGTTAGCAGACCCTTACGGTTCCGGAATGATGGCGTACGCGCGGACGGGAAACGACGCGCCGCCGCGCCATGCGATGGGCACCGCATGCAGAATGGCGCCTTCCTCGGGCAGCGCCGAAAGGTTCGTCATATGCTCGCAGATCGGCATGCCCGCTCCCAACAGAATCGTGTGCGCGGGCCGGGCGCTGGCCTCGATGTCATCGACGTTCAACGAATCGATTCCCACGAAGAAGGCTCCCTGGCGCACCAGATGCTGGCAGGCATCGGCCGTCAAATACGGGTTCGGCTCAAAGTATCGTTCTGAGCCCCAGTATCGTGACCAATCGGTTCGAACCAGCACAGCCTTGCCCTCAACGTCGCGCCCGTTGAACAACTCGGGGCCGATTGCCCGACCCCCAATACGAGTCGCGTCGAAGAGCGCCACAGGCAGTTGCGCCAGCCGGTAGAGTGGAATCTCGGCGAGGTCAAGTCCGTTGCGAAAGCGGTGGATCGGCGCATCCACATACGTTCCGGTGTTCCCGCAAAGGTGCAGCGAGGCGATGAAAAACTCCGCTTGATGCTGGTAGCGCTCGAGCGAAGTATCATAGTCCATCGTAACTTCCGCCTCGGGAGGCGGCAGTCCGGGATAAGTCCGCATGCCGGGTTCAATCGGATGGCTGACCTCCACGAATCGGGGCGGTTGGGCCATGATAGTGATTGTACCCTGAATGCTAGTTCTTCTAGAACGTTACTTCGAGTTCGCCCGACTCGCCACATCCTGGCGAACGGAAGTGCTGGCGGGCGCCACTACGTTCGCCACCATGGCGTACATCGTCTTCGTCAACCCGGCCATTCTTTCCGAAACAGGGATGCCCGCTGAAGCCGTAGCCGCCGCAACATGCCTGGCCGCCGGAGTAGCCAGTATTCTGATGGGTGCCGTGGCAAGGTATCCGCTTGCGTTGGCCCCAGGAATGGGACTCAACGCCTATTTCGCCTACGTGGTGGTTCTCAAAATGCACGTACCGTGGCAAACCGCGCTAGGAGCGGTGTTCCTCTCCGGAGCGGCCTTTCTCGCGCTTTCCCTCTGCGGATTGCGGCAGCGCCTGTTAACAGCACTGCCCCGCGAACTCACCGCTTCGGTAGCCGCCGGAATCGGCCTGTTCATTGCATTTATCGGCTTGCGCAACGCCGGTGTTGTGGTATCGGATCCGGCCACGATGGTCACGCTCGGCGACCTCAGCGCTCCCCCCACCGCGCTGTCCCTGCTCGGACTGTTCATCATGGCCGCGCTGTCTTCGCGCGGCTTCGGGGCGGCCATCCTTACCGGAATTGGCGTCACCTTCACGCTCGGCTTGATCACCGGGACCTTTCCGTGGACGCCCAAACCCTACCACCTCACCAGCATCACCGCCACCGCCTTCCAACTCGACATCGCCGGAGCACTCCATCTGGGCCTGGCCGAAATCCTTTTCGTATTTCTATTCGTCGACCTGTTCGATAACCTCGGCACCACCGTCGCCGTGACACGTCACGCGGGGTTGATGGGCGCCGATGGCGCAATCCCCCGCATCGGCCGCATTTTCGCCGTCGACGCGGTGG
>JBGSME010000901.1:0-2639 GCA_041740335.1 Bryobacteraceae bacterium
CTCGTTGAAGAGATCGACCGTGAAGAGCACGTTCACGTCGCGGCTACGCAATTGTGATGAGGCGAGGGCTCTTTCGCCATCGGGTGATTCACTGGTGATGGCATGGGCTGGGATCCCGGCTTGGCGAAAGGCTTGCGCCATGAAGTTGGCATGGGCGATGCTCACACAAAAGCCCAGGGCGCGAGCTTGACGCCAATCGCCGTAGATCTCGCAGAACTCCTTGATGATCAAATTGGCGCGCCGCGCATTACCCAGATAGTTTTGTTCAAGTTCGTGGAGGGCGTAGGATCCGCGGGTCCAGGAGAGCCCTGAAAGGTCCGTACCGTCGTGGATGCCATAGTATTCGAAGGGCACCAGATACTGGCGTTCTATCGCATGCCAGAGACGCATCTCGTCCGCGATTCGGTTGTCGAACCACGGCAGGATGCTTTCCCCGTCCATGCGCTCTGGAGTTGCCGTCAGTGCCAGCAGGACCCGGGGCCGCAGAGAGTCAATGATGTCGCGATAGCCGTCGGCGGGGACGTGATGTGCCTCATCGAGGACCGCATAGTCCCAATAGGCCGCACCCTGGGATTCAATCAGAGCCCGGCTCCGAAAGCTCTGGATGGTGGCAAAAAGGTGATCCAAGGACGCCGGGTGCATCCCCCCTCCGAGAAGGTCTCCAAACGATTCGTCACGGAGAACATGACGAAACCGATCGCGCGCCTGTCGAAGTAGTTCTTCACGGTGAGCCAGAAACAACAACCGGGGCCGTCTGCCGCTGAATGGCTGCCGGGCGTAGTCGAACGCCGCGATCAACGTTTTGCCCGTTCCGGTTGGCGCGACAACCAGATTTCGAAAGTGCCCCCGATCCACCCGCTCCGTTTCAAGGAGGTCCAGCGTAGCCTGCTGGTAGGGATGCGGCCGGAGGTCGAAAAATACAGGTGGTCCTGAGTCTGCACGACCTGTTCGATCTCGAGAATAGTCCAGTGACAGCTTTACTCGCCGGCAGAACTCCTCGTCGTCGGGCTGGAATAGCTCAAACTCTTCATCGCACCAGAGAGAGTCGAATGCACCTCGAAACCGGTCAACCGAATCTGGAGCATCCACTTCACTCAACTTCACTGTCCATTCGATCCCGTCCTCAAGAGCAGGGCCAGACAGATTGGCGGATCCCACATATACGGAGCTGAAGCCGTTATCCCGCTGGAATAGCCAAGCCTTCGCATGCAAGCGCCTGCGTCGTCCGTCAAGAGATATCTTCATTTCCAGATTCGGAAATCGCGAAAGTTCCTGAACGGCCCGGAAATCCGTGGCACCCATGTACGTGGTGGTGAGAATGCGGATTGGCACCTGTTGGGCCGCAAGTTCGTGAAAGGCAGCTTTGAGCCGCTGCCAACCGCGCCACTGGATGAAACTGACAACCATCAACACACGATCGGAGGTCACCATCTCGCGTTCGAGCTCGAAGCCGAGGCGAGGCTCGTCGAGTGAGTTCATCAGCAGGGTAGTAGCGCTTAGAGGGGTGGATGGGGCCTCGGGGGGCGTAGGCCCCCGGTAGATTGCGCGCAGGATTTCACCAGGAGCTTCGACAGGATCAAGTTCTATGAGATTCGCGGCATGGGACTTGACAAACTCTAGCAGGGAGTTCGCCAAGTCGATCTGTCGCCTCTTACGGTCATCGGCCGACAAACCCCGAAGGGCGGCCTTAAGCTGGCGGATCAGGTGACGGGCCAGGTACTCGGGGCAATCATTCTCTTCGAGCGCCGCGACTAGCGACTGGATCGTTGGAGGCTGATGGTCTTGAAGCGAACGACGGACGCGCCTGGTAACAAGCTGATCATACAAGCCCTCCTTGAAATCACTCATTTTGAGACACCAATTCCTGAACGGGATCATCTCGCAGTGTGCGAGGTGGAGGCAACCGCAACCGCTTCAAGTAATCAGGCCGGGCCGATGAGACGCCCTACCGAATCGCCTGGCGCAGCGTGCTCACGATCACATCCAGCGAAGTCTGCGGCACAAAGTTATAGTTCGCTCCGGAGGTGAGTTTGATGTGGAACACACGGTGTCCGCCCAAGCGGAGGCGGTTGGCCTGCACTTCGTCAACGCCGCCGCCGGTGCCGACGGTGAAGCCATCGTTGGAAGTGGACGAGGTAAAGGACAGATTGTTAGCCGCGAGCACGAGCATTCCATAACAACCGCTGGTGGTGCTCGCGTTGCGGCCGAAGTCCAGCGTGCCGGAAAGAATCGACGAGCCATGGTGATGATAGACCTTCCAGGATGTTCCCCTGGGCCTTTGTTCCGGAGCTTCCGCGCGTGTTGGCGGTGGCGGAACCGCCGGACTTAACACGCTCACACGGGCGGATTCGCTTACCGATTGTCCGTCGGCCGAGTAGGCCGTGATCGAGTATTGCGTGGTGGCGCCGGGGGAGACGGTAACGCGGCCCTGAGTAGAAGTAAGCGTGCCGACATCGGGGCTAATCACGACGCGGACGGCGTTGCCGGTGGCATACGACAGGGTGACGGTTTGTCCGGGCCTTGCGCTGGTGGGATTGGCGGAAAAAGAAACGATCCGCGGCTGTTGCGGCGCTGGCGCGGACGGTTGAATGCTCAAGTTCGCCGAGCGGCTGAGGCGGCCGCTGGGGCCATCGGCCACC
>JBGSME010000902.1:0-5000 GCA_041740335.1 Bryobacteraceae bacterium
GAGGATCAGGTTTCCGGAGTGAGGAGAACTAGGGGGTGGGACGACTGCGAGGTAGCAAGCCTGTCGGCCGTCGAGCGCCGAGTTGATGAGCACGTTCACCACGTGAAGCTGAGCCCAGCCACCGGAATGGTCAAAGTCGAACGTGAAGGTCTGGGTGGAACCGCTCCCGCTGTTGGGGTTGGGGTTTGCTACTGCAATGTTCCCTTGTGCGAGAAGAGGGACAGCGGCTGCGAGCAGAAAAGTGGCGAATAGTGGGAGCATTCTGAGAAGCGCCGAGAGGGTGTCCTTCTTGTGGGTAGTCCTCAAAACGGGGTGGGATAATGAAGTGCGTGGGTATACCATTGGCTTTGTTTTGGTACCGACCGGGCACCCATACGCACTATAGCTCACCTCGTTGGTGTATTTTTTTGCGGACGGGCATTCTGCGGGTGAGTTTTGGTAGAGTGCTAGTCGCGGGGATACCCGCGGGCGTGGAGGCTGTTTCCAAACCAAAGAACTGAGTGGGAAGGGAATTCGAATGAAACTGACACGGCGAGATCTCGGAAGATTGGGGGCTGCGGCGTTTCCGGCGGCGTGTGTAGCCGCGAAACCGGATTCGAAATTCGGTGGAGTTCAGATTGGTGCGATCACGTACAGCTTCCGTACGTTGCCGAGCACGGCCGCCGACATCCGGAGGTATTGCGTGGAGCTGGGTATCAATTCGATTGAATTGATGGGTGACGTGGCCGAGACGTATGCCGGTGCCATCCCCGCTCGCCGCCCTGGCGCTGGGCAGGCGACTGGAGTGCGCGGAGGACGTCGCGAGATGACTCCGGAGATGCGCGAAGGAATGCGGAAGTCTGCGGAAGAGCGCACGAAGTGGCGCACGTCGGCTTCGATGGAGAAGTATAAGGAATTACGGTCGATGTTCAACGGAGCCGGAATTGCGATCGATGTGTTTAAACTTCCGGTTACCGAAGCGATGTCTGACGACGAATGTGAGTACGTGTTTACCGTGGCGAAGACGCTGGGGGCGCGGTCGATCACGATGGAGCTTCCTGCCAACCCAGCGCTAAGTGCGCGTGCGGGGAAGTTCGGTGAGCTGCACGGGATCTACGTGGGGTATCACAACCACATGCAAGTGAACGCGGGTAGCTGGGATACGGCGCTCGCTCAGTCTCGCTATAACTCGATCAATTTGGACGTCGGTCACTTTACCGAGGCGATCAGTGGGTCTCCGGTACCGTTCATACTGAAGCACCATAGCCGTATCACGAGCTTCCATTTGAAGGATAAGAAGTTCGGCAGCAATGGCGGTGGGAATACGGTGTGGGGACAGGGCCAGACGCCGCTAAAGGAGATTCTGCAAGTGATGGCGAAGGAGCGGTATTCGTGGCCTGCGAATATCGAGCTTGAGTATGAAGTGCCGTCTGGCTCCGATGTCTTGGCCGAGATGAAAAAGTGTGTTCGGTTTTGCGAGGAGGCTCTGGCCTAGCCGGCTCGGCGGTTCAGACCTTTTCTACCGATATCGCGGCGGTATTGCATTCCGTCAAAATGGATCTCTTCGACGGCGGCATAGGCGTTGGCAATTGCTTCCTGGAGTCCAGGGCCGGAAGCGGTGACTCCCAGAACTCTCCCACCAGCGGTTTGGATTCCACCGGGGTGGGATCTTGTTCCAGCGTGAAACACCGTTGCTCCGGCGGCCTCGGCGGCTTCGATTCCCGTGATGGCATCGCCAGTCCGTACGGTGGCCGGGTATCCATGCGCGGCGAGCACCACGCAAACCGAGGGATCGGGACGCCACTCGAATGGTGCGCCGTCGAGGAAGACATCGCCAAGGTCCGAGGCGAGACTGGTCATAAGCGGCTGGGTTTCGGGATCTCCGAGACGGCAGTTGTATTCGAGGATTTTGGGTCCGGAGGGGGTAAGCATTAGCCCGGCGTAGAGGAAGCCAGTGTAGGGAACGCCACGTTCGATCATTCCGGCGAGGGTGGGCTGGATGATAGTATCAATGATTTCAGTAACTTGCGTCTGGTTGAGGATTAGTTTATCGGTGTAGGCGCCCATCCCTCCGGTGTTGGGTCCTCGATCCCCATCGAATATAGCCTTGTGGTCTTGGGTAGCCATCAGGGGGAATGCCTTTGCATTGTCGGCCAAGACAATAAAGCTAACCTCCTCTCCGGAAAGAAATTCCTCGACCACTATGCGACCCTGAGGTAAACGATTAAGTCCCTCGAAAGCCTGGTCACGGTTTTCGGCAATGATAACGCCTTTTCCGGCTGCGAGTCCATCTGCCTTGAGAACGACCGGGAAGCCGAAGGCTTCGAGAAAAGGTTTTGCGGCGTCGCGCGATGCCGCGGTGTGGGATCGGGCGGTCGGTATTTGATGCTGGTCAAGGAAAGCCTTTGTAAAGGCCTTGCTGCCTTCGAGTTCAGCGGCACGTTGAGTGGGTCCCACGATCTTTCTGCCGGCGGCGCGGAATAGATCGACGATGCCGGCAACGAGAGGGGCTTCTGGGCCAACTACGGTGAGAGCCGCGTCGATTTGCACGGCGAGGTCCAGGTAGCCAGCCGGATCTAGTGTGGAGGGAGTGACGTTGGTGGCAACACGGGCCGTACCGGGATTACCGGGTGCGGCGTAGATCGTTTTAAAGCGGGTGCTCTGGGACAATTTCCAGCAAAGAGCGTGTTCGCGGCCGCCGCTGCCGATTACGAGGACGTTCATCTGTAAAATGATAGCAGTGGCTAAGTACGATGTGTTGGTTATCGGAGGCGGGCATGCCGGATGCGAGGCGGCTCGGGCTTGTGCACGGATGGGCGTTCGCACGGCGATGGTTACGATGAACCTGGATTTGATCGGGCAGATGTCGTGTAACCCGGCGATCGGCGGAATCGCGAAGGGTCACCTTGTGCGGGAGGTGGATGCGCTGGGTGGTGTAATGGGGGAGACTGCAGACGCGGTTGGCATTCAGTTCCGGTTGCTCAACACGAGTCGGGGTCCGGCAGTGTGGTCGCCGCGGGCTCAGTGTGACAAGAAGCAGTATCGTGTGCGTGTGCGTGAGGTCTTGGAGAGGGAGCGGGAGCTTCGAATCGTCCAGGCGGAGGTTTCGGGGCTGATCCTGGAGGACGGTCGTGTTAGGGGCGTGGAACTTCGAGATGGGCGGTCGCTCCGATGCGGTGCGGTGATTATCACAACCGGAACCTTCTTGAACGGTTTGGCGCATGTCGGAGAGAGCAAGTATAGTTGCGGACGGAATGGAGAGGCACCGTCGATCTTGTTGGGAGATCAGTTGCGGAATTCTGGGCTTCGTTGGTCTCGTCTGAAGACGGGTACTCCACCACGTCTCGATGGGCGGAGTGTGGATTGGTCGCGATTCGAGGCGCAAAGTGGGGATCCGGTTCCGACGCCGTTTTCGTTCATGACTGAGCGGATCGATCGCCCCCAGATTCAGTGTCATTTTGGCTACACGAGTGAGAGGACGCGGCAGGTGATTCAGGCTGCCATTGCTCGTTCTCCGCTGTACAGTGGGCAGATTGAGGGGATCGGGCCACGGTACTGTCCGTCGATCGAGGACAAGTTCGTGAAGTTCGCGGACAAGGCGCGGCACCAGATTTTCCTTGAGCCGGAGGGCCTGGATACGAACGAGGTCTATTTGAATGGAATGTCGACGAGTATGCCGACTGATGTGCAGGCGGCGATGATCGAATCGATAGAGGGTTTGGAGAAGGCTGAGATGATCCGTCCTGGGTATGCGATTGAGTATGACGCGGTGGACCCCCGGGAGTTGAAGCATACGTTGGAAGTGAAGAGGATGCCGGGATTGTTTCTGGCTGGTCAGATTAACGGGACGTCCGGTTACGAGGAGGCTGCGTGCCAGGGGTTGATGGCGGGGATCAATGCCGCTCGGTGGATCGGAGGGTTGGATGAGGTGGTGGTGGGTCGCACCGAGGGGTATACCGGGATTCTGATCGACGATTTGGTCACGAAAGGGGCTGACGAGCCCTATCGGATGTTTACTTCAAGGGCGGAGTTTCGCTTGCATCTTCGGATCGACAATGCCGACGAGCGGTTGACGGGTGTCGGTAGGAGGGTGGGTCTTGTGCGGGACGATCGGTGGGCTTTGTTCGAGAGGAAGCGGCAGCAGAAGGCGCGGTTGGTGGCGTGGTTGGGCCGTGAGCGGTTGGTTCCGGGGTTGGTTGGAGGTGTAGTTACTGATGAGCGTCCTACGCTTTCGATGTGGCTGCGTCGGCCAGAAGCGTCGATTGCTTTGTTGGAGGGAGCGATTGAACGGGAATTGGGGGAGTCTCCGGCGCAAGGGGTGCTTAATACGATAGAGACCGAGACGAAGTACGAGGGGTACATGCGGCAGCAGGAGCGACAGATCGAGCGGTTGAAGGGAGGGGATCGGTCGCCGATTCCCGCCGGTTTTTCGTATGAGGGTATCCCGGGTCTATCGCGGGAGATTCGTGAGAAGTTGTCTCGTGTCGCTCCCGAGACGCTGGGGCAGGCGGCGCGTGTTCCGGGTGTGACGCCTGCGGCAATCTCGGTTCTTGAAGTTTATTTGCGGCTTTGGAAGGGGTGAGTTCCACGTGGAACGTGGAGTTCGCCATCGCAGGGGACGGTGAAACAGTTCATCGAACCACGAGCGTTTCACGTGGAACGGGTCGCGTGATACGATTAGGACACCCCCCCATGGCAAAGACAATCGCGATAGCCAACCAGAAGGGTGGCGTCGGCAAGACCACCACGGCAATCAACCTCGCGGCGTCGCTCGCGGCCAATGATCTACGAATTCTCGTTGTCGATGCCGACCCGCAAGGAAATTCTACCACTGGTCTAGGTGTCGCCAAGGCAAATCTCGAACGTACGCTCTACCACGTACTCACCGGCGACGTTCCGGCTACCGACGCTATCGTTCCAACCTCTATGGAAGGCCTTGACCTCTTGCCAGGAGACAAGAACCTCGTCGGCGCCAATATCGAAATGATAAAAATCGCTGACCGCGAAAGCCTGCTGCGAGC
>JBGSME010000903.1:0-6529 GCA_041740335.1 Bryobacteraceae bacterium
TGGTGCTTCGGGCCTACGCGGCAATGATGCCATGGGGGAGGTGCTCTTGTGAATGAGAGTGCTCGGCAGGACTGCCCAGAACCGGAATGAGCCAGAAACGGCATCTACTCCAGCAAACCACTATAGTACTGGTACTGAACCGCGCGCGCAACCCCCGCCATTGGGAGTCCCCGTATCCCCCACCCAACGCAGCCGGATACATACCGTCTATCCCCGCCGAAAACTCAGTCACACCCCTTTCCGCCCAACACAATCAATAACTTAACCTGAAAACACTTGACAACATCTGCTACCCTTGGAACTCAAGGCAGGAGCGCCGCCGTACCGCCAGGACGGTCAACCGCTCCTGCCTTTCGTGCGTCTACTCAACGGAAAAGGAGAACCAACATGGCCACCGCCGCACAAATCCACGCCAACCAGTCCAACGCCGCCCACTCCACCGGACCCCGCACCGCCACCGGCAAAGCCGCCTCCGCACTCAACGGATTTCGCCACGGCTTCCGCTCCCAATCCGTCTTCATCCCCGGTGACGACCCCGCCGAATACCAGGAACTCCTCAACGATCTCACCGCCCACTTCGGCGCAAAACCCCTTGATATCACCCACCTCCGCTACGTTCGCGAAATGGCCGACGCCGAATGGCGTCTCCGCCGCGCCCGCCTCCACCACGAATGGCTCCTCACCGAAAAGATCGAAGAAATCGCCGATGCCCACCCCTCGTTCGGTCCCGTCCAACTCCAAATCCGCGCCCATGAACAGCTCACCGCCGAGTCCGCCTACTTCCGCCAGATCCTCCGCTTCGAAGAAAAGTTCGAGCGCCAATACAACCGCGCCTACCGCGGCTGGGCCGCGTACGAGAAAGGTTCCGAACGCGCCCTCAATCGCAATATGGACATCGCGCTAAAGCAAGCCCTCGCCGCCCCAATTCCAGGATTCCCCACGCCCGAACCCAAATCCGCTCCCACTGCGGAAAACGACACAACCGAACCCAATGCCATCCCGCAAACGCCTCGCAACGCCCCCTGCACCTGCGGATCAGGCGTCAAATTCAAGCGCTGCTGTGGCACCTCCGCCCCTCCCGTACTAGGGCGAGCAGCCTAACATGGCACCGAACGGCCTACTCCTCACCCTCAGTCACCGCATTCATCGCCGCCAGGCTGGATTCACCCCACGCGATCCCAGTGCTCCACGGCGAATCTGTCCCCCAGACAATATTGAATCCCTTGGTGCCCGCGCTACTCCACGACACCGGACCCAGACTGGCCAGCGAGTTCCCGCCGGGCAGCAGCGCCGTTCCCCAAACGATGTTGACTCCCCACACAATGTTCGTGCCCCAGGCGATTCCGGTGCCCCAGGCGATCCCCGTACCCCAGGCAATGTTGGACCCATTCAACTTGCCCACATCCAGAAGAACTCGGTTCGATTTCGAATCGAAGATCGCTTTCGGCGAAATCGCCGCTCCCACCGGCTTCTCGGTTGCGCCGAGAGCCGCCTCCGCGTCCAGATACCCGGCGCCCACCGTGAACGCATCGTAGTGGACCGTATAAGTGGCGCCCGTCACCGGGTCCGTGGCCATCGTCACGCTCGGGAAGTTCTTCGAAGCGGTCAGCATCAGCCGCGCCTTCACTTGATCCGGAGTCAAACGCGGAGCCTTGTCGAGCATCAGCGCAACCACGCCGCTCACCATCGGAGCCGCCATGCTGGTTCCGTTCAATCTAAGATAGTCGCCGGAATTGCCGCTGCCGCCCTTCTTGTATTCGCTCGTCTTCACCACAGTCGACTTATACTTCTTGTTGAAACTCGTATTGTTGGACTTCAACGAAACAATCGCGTTGCCCGGAGCCACCAGATCCGGCTTCATGATCTGATCCACCAACGTAGGGCCCTTCGAACTGTAGCTGGCAAGTTGATCGTCAGACCGCCGGGCGCTCCCTTTGGTCTTCATCGCACCCACGGTTATCACGTATGGGCTGTTGCCGGGCGAGGTGATGGTGCCGTATCCGCCATTGGAGAACTTGTCGTCCCGCCCCTCGTTGCCGGCCGCCACCACCACCACGATTCCCGCCTCCCATGCCCGCTGCACGGCTTGGCAAAGAGGATCGTCTTCATAGCTTTCCACCACCGGCCGCCCGAGCGAAAGGTTGATTACGCGGATGTCAAACCGGTTCTTCAATTCAATCGTCCGCTCAATGGCGGCAATCACCATGCTGTCGCTTCCCTTCCCATTCCGGTCGAGCACACGCAGGTCTACAAGCTTCACTTGCGGCGCAATTCCGCGGATCTGCTGCTTGAACGTGCTGTCGGCAGACTCGGTACCGTCTCCGGCGATAATGCCGGCAACGTGAGTGCCGTGGCCATAGGGATCCTGCGCCGCGAAGTCGTGTTCCACGAAGTCTTCCTGGTACACAATCCGCGTGACGCCGTTGGCGCGCAGATCGCGGTGGCTGTTGTCGATCCCGCTATCGATCACGGCGACCGTCACGCCTTTGCCCGTCCACCCAAACTGGCGAAGCGGTTCGGTGCCGGCCACGAACTCGGCGGAGTCCACCGTCGCGCTCAACACACGGTCGGGTGCGATGAACTCGACGTCCGCGTCGGCGGCGAGGTCGCGGATAGCATTGGCCGGCAGCGCGAATGAGGCGCTCCTAACGGATTTCAAATTCTTCCTATACCGCCCACCGCGCTTCCGGACCTTGTCCAGTTTCGCGCTGTTGACACCTCCGTTGAATCGCACGATCACATTCAACTCGCCAGACCCGCTGGCGTTGTCGAGGTCGCGGGCAACCTTGCGCTTCCCAGCCCAAACAGATGGGATCGCGGATATGGAAAGAGCAACAAGAACAGCAAGACGGATTCGCATAACGATTTATTCATATGCATCCGCCGGGCCAACCAAAGAGGCCTTATTTATGAACGCTATGCAATTCTGATTCGCCTCCGAACCAGACATTCTGTCATCTCTCCGCCCGCCAATCTGTCCGGCCTGGAGGGAGCCTCCGAGCCGCGACCGCAAGGGAGCGGAGCATCAACCGCCATCATGCGCGTATACCGCCTCCGGCATTGACGAGCGCCGCAGGGGAGGGACGGTCACAAGTGCCGTAGCGTGGTGGAGGAAAAGCCCTTAGCAACTGAATCTGCGTAGCACGATGTCCGATAGTTTACCGAGGCTATCCACCATGTTCAAATACGTTCGCAAGCGGAGCCGCGCTCGCTCGGTTCTGATCGTTAGTGTTCTCCTTGGTGCCGCTACCAGCGGCGCAAACGCCAGAAATCCCGCTACAGGTACCTTGCCCAAGTCTGACTGGGCAGCGATTACCGCTGCCTACAAGAGCCATCGCGATGCGGTCGTACCGGTGGGCGGCGAGTTTCACGCCAGAAACGCCGGGCAGCAGTGGGTAGCGCGCTTTGACCGGAGCGGCTTTACAGTGCAGCCGAGCGGAGCCGAATGGACGTGGGGACTGGCGCTCGAAAGCTGGGGCCGCGCCGGCCTGGAGACCCTGCCGGGAGAAGCGGTTCCCGCCGCCCAAGCCGAACGCCTCAGCTACCGGTGGAGCGATGGACTTGAAGAATGGTTCTTGAATGGGGAACAGGGCCTGGAGCATGGCTTTTCGCTGAACACCCGGCCTCCGGGACAGGGGACCGTCAGCCTTCGAATGAGAGTGCGAGGCGGCTTGCGAGGCACGGTATCTGCCGACGGCGCTGGCGCGCTATTTCACCACTCGTCCGGCCGCGCCGCAATTCGCTATTCCGCACTCCATGCCTGGGACGCCGATCGCCGCGCGGTGCCGGCGCAAATGAAGTTGAACGGAGAATCATTGGCGATCGAGCTCGATGACCGCGGCGCCCGGTATCCGGTGACGGTTGACCCGATTGCTCAGCAGGCTTACATGAAAGCGTCCAACACCGAGTCCCTCGACGAATTCGGCGCAGCGGTGGCCATCTCCGGCGACACGGTCGTGGTCGGCGCGCCCGAGGAAGATAGCGCCGCCACCGGCGTGAACGGCAATCAGGCAAGCAACGGCTCGGCCGGCAGCGGCGCGGCATACGTGTTCATTCGCGTCGCCGGAATCTGGACCCAACAGGCGTACCTGAAGGCATCCAACACGCAGGCCGGCGCCAAGTTCGGTGCATCCGTTTCCGTAAGCGGTGATCTGATCGTTGTTGGCGCTCCGGGCGAAGAAACCGAAGGTTTGAACAGCGGTGCGGCCTACGTGTTCACTCGCAGCGGATCGGCATGGACGCAAGGGGCGCTGCTGAAAGGGCCCAACACCGAGGCCGGTGACAAGTTCGGCGAGGCGGTTGCGGCGTCCGGCAACACGGTGATTGTGGGAGCGCCCGCGGAATCGAGTTCCGCTACCGGCGTGGGCGGGTCCCAAAACAACAACGGCGCGCTGTTATCCGGCGCCGTCTACGTCTTTTCGGGCAGCGGCACCAACTGGCCGCAGCAGGCGTATCTGAAAGCGTCGAACACCGGGGCAGGCGATCAGTTCGGCGGCGCCGTGGCAATGTCCGGGGAGACTCTGGTTGTCGGCGCGGCGGTGGAGCGAAGCAATGCAACCGGCGTCAATGGAGATCAGAACAACAACTCGGCGCTTGCCAGCGGTGCCGCATACGTATTTATCCGCACAGGGGCGGCCTGGAGCCAGCAGGCTTACCTCAAAGCGTCGAACACGAACACCTTCGACGATTTTGGACATTCGGTGGCGATCGCAGGCGACAGGATTGTCGTGGGCGCGCCCGGTGAAGCAAGCGCCAGCGTGGGCGTCAACGGCAACCAAAGCGACAACAGTTCCACCAATAGCGGCGCGGCTTACGTCTTCTTGCGGACCGGTTCGGTCTGGAGCCAGGAGGCCTACCTGAAAGCATCGAACACCGGCAACGGAGACCAGTTCGGAAAGGCCGTGGCCATCTCCGCGGACCGTATCGCAGCCGGCGCGGATTGGGAAGACAGCTCCGCCATCGGCATCAATGGCAACCAAAGCGATAACGGTGCGGGCCAAAGCGGAGCGGTCTATCTCTTCGCCCGGACCGGCGCGGCCTGGACGCCGGAGTCTTACGTAAAGGCCTCCAATACTCGCGTGAACGGCTTCTTCGGAATCGCGGCAGCCGTTTCCGGCTCTACCGTGATCGTGGGCTCGAAATGGGAAGCCAGCAATGCCACGGGCGTGAACGGAGACGGCACCAATGCCAGTGCACCGGCCGCCGGCGCCGGCTACATCTTCGGATTGACGGCGGGATGCTCGTACTCGGTGTCGGGCTCAACCAGCATTGGCTTCAGCGGCGGATCCGGCTCTGTAACGGTGACCACCAGCCCCGGCTGCGCGTGGACGGCCGTAAGCAATTCCGCGTGGCTCACGGTGACCGGCGGAGCATCCGGAAGCGGAAGCGGACTCGTCAACTACACCGCCGCCGCAAACACGGGCTTGGCGCGGACCGCGACAATCTCCGTTGCCGGTGAATTCGTCATCCTCGGCCAGCAGGCAGCACCGGGAGCGTCGGTAGCGCCGACGGCTTCGGCGCCGAGCCCGGCGGCAGGCACCGGATCCAGCGGAACGTTTACGTTCACCTTCGAAGACGGCAACGGAACCGGTGACCTCGACGTTCTGAACGTCTTGATTAACAGCGCGCTCGACGGCCGAAACGCCTGCTACATTGCGTTCGTGCCGTCCCAGGGTCTGATCCTGCTGATCAACGATGCGGGTGAAGCCGGAGGTCCGTATGCCGGCGTCGCCGGGCTTCCAGGCGGCGGCGTAATCGCCAACAGCCAGTGCAGCGTCGACCTTGGCGCTTCGTCGGTCAACACTGCCGGCAATACGCTCACCCTGACGCTGAAAATGAACTTTCAACCGGCGTTCGGCGGCAACCGTGTGGTTTACGTGGCCGCTCGCGACAAAGCCGCCCACAACACCGGCTGGCTGTCGAGAGCCGTATGGACAGTGCCCGGCGCAACATCGAACGGCACCGCCGTGGTCGGCATGACGCCGCGCCGCGCCGAGGGAAGCGCGCTCAGCCTGACCACGGTCGTTTCCGACGCCAGTGGCTTTGTCGATCTCAACGTCGTGAATGTGCTGATCAACAATGCGATCGACGGACGAAACGCCTGCTATCTGGCGCTGGTGCGGTCCACCGGCCAGGTGTTCCTCGTGAACGATGCGGGGGATGCCGGCGGACCATTTCCTGGGTCGATTACGATACCAGGGGCCGGGAGCGTGAGTAACAGTCAATGCGCGATCAACGCCGCGGCGGCATCTGTCTCCGGGGCCGGGACCGAGCTGACCGTAACTCTCAACATGACGTTCACTGGCGCATTCGCCGGGGACCGGATCATCTACGTGGCGGCGCGCGACATGAGTGAGAATAACTCGGGGTGGCAGGCGATGGGGACGATCACGGTGCCATAGCTGCCGCCGTCTCAATACAACTGCCGCAATCCGTTCCTGACGGGCGCGGGCAGGTTCGGCTGCTGCTCGATGGCGTCCAGGAAGTGGCCGTCATCGGCAACGGACAAAGCGTCGAGCGTGATCGGATT
>JBGSME010000904.1:0-5358 GCA_041740335.1 Bryobacteraceae bacterium
GGCGCGGCGCGGCGCAGATTACCGGCACCGCCCCGATTGTACGAGCAACGGCGACCGCGCAGGGAGCGAATCTCCAGTTCACCTACAACTCGCGGAATCTGGGAATCGGGACGGTGTCGCCGTTCCATCAGTACGTGGTTCAATCGAACGAAGCGATCAACATCCCTCCGACGGTGCGCGTGTTTCAGAACAATCGCAATTCGGATTCGCGGGCCGACATCATGCCGATATCGACGGGACTGGCGCCGGCGGAAGGGCTGGTGGATCTGGCGCAGGATACGAACCGGCGGCGGCTTTACATTGCGAATTCGGGGAAGAACCGGGTGGATGTGTTTGACCAGCGGACGCATCAGATGCTGGCGCCGATCAAGGTGGGACAACTGCCGCGTTCGTTGGCGCTTACACCGGATGGCGCCACGCTCTATGTGGCCAACAGCGGGAGTGAATCGATCACGGTGATCGATACCGCGAAGCTCGAAGTGGTGGGCCGGATCCGGTTCCCGGCCACGCCGTTCAACGCTACGGTGGTGCCGGTGCGGCCGCAGACGATCGCCTACGGTCAGCGCGGTCTGTTAGTGGTTATGAACGACGGGACGATGTGGCGTGTGATCGGCAATGAAGCTGCGCCGCGGCGATTTAACCCGCAGGTGATTCCGGCCAACAACCAGGGCGTTCAAATCCTGCCGGCGCCGCGAACGATGGCGGCGAGCCCGAACGGAGAGGTGATACTGGTTGTGGCAGGGAACGGATTCGTCTATCTGTACGATGCCACGCAGGACGATTTCGTGCAGTCGAGGCAGGTGGTCGCGAATCCGATCCGGGGGTACTACGGCCCGGTGTCGGTGGGTCCGCGGGGACAATATTTTCTGGTGAACGGGCTGGTGCTCAATCAGGCACTGACGCCGGTGGCCGACGCCGGGACGCTGCCAACGGGAAATACGGCGGGGGGAGCCACCAATAGCAGACCAGTGGCGGCGGTGGCGGCCGTGGGGTTGACGTCGTTTGCGCGGTTCACGCCATCGTTCATTGCCAACGCGAATCAGCTATTGACGGAGCGGACTCCGCCGACGGTGGAGGTGGTAAACGCGACGACGTTCCGGAATACGGCGGTTGCGCCGGCGGTGGAACGTACGGTGTCGAACCCGACCGGGAACCAGCGAGCCAACGTCGACGGGCGAACCATGGTTGTCGATACGGTGGACAATATCGCCTACACGCTCACAGCGAGCGGCCTGAGCATGATTCCGCTAACGGCAGTGCCGGCGGCCGGCCGGCCGGCGGTGAACCCGAACGGGATTGTCGATCTGGCGAATTATCAGACGCGGGTGGCGGTTGGGGGCCTGTTCAGTATCTTCGGAACGAATCTTGCGGAATCGGCTTCGGCATCGGAAAATCCTTTACCAACGCGTCTTGGGGGAGTGTGCGTGACGGTCAACGATGTTCCGGTTCCGCTGCAGATGACATCGCCCGGCCAGATCAATGGGCAAGTGCCATTCCAGTCCGCGGTGGGTCGATTTCAGGTGGTGGTCCGCAACCTCGCGGAGAAGACGGTTTCGGCGCAGAGGCCGATCGATGTGCAGAAGTATGCGCCGGCTGTCTTGGCGGATCCAACCAGCCAGCGAGCGATGATTTACCACGCGGACGGATCGCCTGTCACGCCTGACAACCCCGCCAAGCGCGACCGGCCGATCGTGATGTACGCCATCGGGCTCGGGGCGATCAAGGGCCTTACCATCGGACCTGGGGAAGCCACTCCGAGCGGCGAGCCTGCGCTCACCGACAAAGTCCAGGTGTATTTCGGAGATCCAACGTACAACGGCAGCGAGATCATTGTCGATTGGAGCGGCTTGGTTCCCGGCTACGTCGGGCTGTACCAATTGAACCTTCGGGTACCTGGGAATCACCTTCGCGGAGACTCGCTTCCGGTGACGCTGAAGATGGGCAACATCACCAGCGCCTCGGAGGGGCCGGTTGTACCGAACGTCGCAGTTGATTAAGCTAGGAATAGGGCTCGTGGTGTGCCCGGCCGGGACCGGAGCTGTTTAGCGTCCGATCCGATCGTCAACCTTGCAATTCGAGTCTTGTACCTAGGAACTATGAAAGCATCTTTGGTTGGTAGCGAAACCGTTTGGTCCGCAGAGGGCAAACAGGCGGGGAGAGCGGGTGTAAATCCATGCGCTCCAAGGCCTGGTGGTTCTATCGTGAAGAAATTTCTGGTGGCGGCCGTTGTGCTCGCACTCGCCGGATGTTCGGGCAATGACGAGGCTTCGCGTAAGAGGCTCCTCGAGACAGGAAACAAGTATTATGAGGCCGGGAAGTATAAGGAAGCTTCGATTATTTACAGGCGTCTGATTCAGAAGAATCAGAAGTACGGTCCGGCGTATTACCACCTTGGGCTTACGGAACTGAAGACGGGCCGGTATAGCGAAGCGATTCAGGCTCTGCGGCGGGCGTCGGAATTGCAGCCGGACAACGACGACGCGCATGTGAAGCTTGGCGATCTATATCTTGCGGCGTACATGAGCAATCCGCGGGCGATGAAGCAGTTTCTGGTGGATTTCGACAATCTATCGCAGGTTCTACTGAAGCGGAACCCGAAAGATTTCCAGGGGCTGCGGATGAAGGGCTTTTATCAGAACGCGAGCGGGGATCCCAAGGGAGCGATCGAGACGTTTCGGCTGGCGATCGCGCAGAAACCGGAAGAAGCGGGTGTACGGCTGGCACTGGGCCAGGCGTTGGCGCGCGATTCGCAGTTCGCGGAAGCGGAAAAAGCGATCCGAGAGGGAATCGAGCGGGATAAGAAGCTCTCGCCGCTGTACGATTTTCTTTACCTGTTAAGGATGCGGGATAAGGATGTGGCGGAGGGTGAGAAGATCCTCAAGCTGAAAGTTGCCAACAATCCAGAGACCCCGCAGTACGAGATTGAGCTGGCGGCGCATTACTTTCGCCACGGGCGGAAGCCGGAAATGCTGGCGGCGCTCGACCGGGTGCTGAAAAGCAAGATGGCATCGCCGCACCGTCTGGTGGGCGATTTCTATCTGCGCGCGAGCGATCCGGCCTCGGCGATGCGGACCTACGAAGCAGGAGTTACCGCTGACCCCGCCAACAAGGTCTCTTATCAGAAGCGGATGGCGGAACTGCTGGCGATGCTGGGCAAGCGGCAAGAGGCGGTGGCATTGGCCCAGCAACTGGTTGAGGAGAACGGTGACGACGCCGAGGCGCATGCTATTCGTGCGGCGCTGCGGCTCCAGGGCGGTAAGAAGGAAGACATGGAAGCAGTGATCAGCGAGCTTCTCGATGTTGTAAAGAAGCTTCCTTCGAATCCGGTGGTGCGATACAACCTGGGCGAAGCGTATATGGCCAAGGGGGAAATGGCGGCAGCGATGGTCCAATTTCAGGAGGCGATCAAGATTCGCCCGGCCTATATCCAGCCGAAGGTTTCCCTGGCGCGGATTCACCTCGGCCGCCGTGAGTTCGCGCGAGCGCAACAGTTGGCCGATGAGGTGTTAAAGGCCGCGCCGAGCCTTGTGGCGGCCAAATTGATCCAGGTAACGGCAATGGTGGGCCTGGACGACAGGCGCTCCGCCCGCGATGAACTGAACAAGTTGCTGGCGGCGAAGCCCGATCTCGCCGAAGCGCAATATCTGCTCGGGGTAGTGAATATTTCCGAAAAAAAGATTCCGGAGGCGGAAAAGAATTTCACGTCCCTTCGGCAGAGCAATCCTACGGATCCGCGCGGTCTTCTTGGCTTAGCTGAAATCTATGCCGGTACGAATCGGATCAGCCAGGCGCGCGACTTGCTCAATGAGGAGTTAAAGCGTTCGCCGTCGAATTCGCGCCGGCTGCGGGTCGCGCTGGCGAACATCGCGGTGAGGGCGGGGGACTACGACGCCGCCACCACGAGTTACAACGCTCTGCTTCAGGAGACGCCGGAGGATGCCGGACTGTGGATGCGTCTTGGGGAAACCTACCGGCGCGCGAAAAAGATCGACGAGTGTATCGGAGCGCTGGAGAAGGCCACAAAGGTTGCTCCCAATCAGCCTGGCCCGTGGCTGCAATTGGCGATGGTGATGGATGCAACGGGACGGCAGGATAAGACTCGGCCTATCTACGACAACCTGATCAAGCTTGCGCCGGACAATCCGATCGTTCTGAACAATCTCGCCTTCCAGATGGCCGATGCCGGAAGGGATCTCGATCAGGCGCTTACCTACGCCCAAAAGGCCAAACAGCAACTGCCGAACAATGTGGACGTCGCCGATACGCTCGGTTGGGTCTACATCAAGAAGAATCTTAGCGACGACGCGATCAAGATCTTCAACGAACTGCTTGCCAAGAGACCCGAACACGTGACGTGGCGTTACCATCTGGCCATGGCTTTGTTTCAGAAGGGTGACAAGCTGCAAGCAAAGAAAGAGCTCCAGCAGGCGCTCAAGAACGGCCCCAAGCCTGAGGAAGAGAAGAAGATCGGCGAACTGCTGAGCCGGATCGGCTAGATCCACTCTTCTTGCAATTTGATTTGAAACATCCGGCGATTCCATACGCGGCGCCTATGGCGCTGTTTTTCATCTTCCTGTCGATGGGAGACAGGCTGGGCCTGGGCGAGTGGGAATATCCTTTCCGGTGCGTGGTTCTGGCAGCTGCGCTTTGGTTTTGGTCGCGTCGCGTCATTGATCTACGGGTTACGTCGTGGCTCCCGTCGATCGTGATCGGAGCGGCGGTGTTTGCGATCTGGATCGCACCCGATCTGCTGTGGCCGCCGGTGGACGGGGGCGGATACCGGTCCCATTGGCTCTTTCAGAACGGGGTAACGGGAACGGTGAGCAGTTCCGTACCGGAATCGTATCGAAATTCCGTCATGGTGCTTGTTTCGCGCGCTGTCCGGGCGGCGATCCTGGTTCCGGTAATTGAAGAGCTGTTCTGGCGGGCATGGATGATGCGCTGGCTGATTCGCGACGATTTCGAGAAGGTGCCTCTTGGCACGTATGCGCGCCAGGCGTTCTGGATCACGGCGATTTTGTTCGCCGTGGAACACGGTCCATTTTGGGATGTGGGGCTGATTGCCGGGGTGATCTACAACGGCTGGATGGTGCGAACCCGCAGCTTGGGCGATTGCGTGTTGGCGCACGCGGTTACGAATGGGATGCTGACGGCCTACGTGTACGGCTTCGGCCAATGGCAGTACCTTTAGCCGTTCGTTGCGCCGACAGTAACAGGCTAAGCGATAATTGGCACTTAGCCGATGCCGCTGCTCATACGCGGCGCCCGCCAGTTGATAACGCTGCAGGGCGCAGCGGGCCCCCGCCGGGGCCCGGATCTCTCCGAACTCCGCATTATCGCCGACGGGGCTTTGCTCAT
>JBGSME010000905.1:0-3001 GCA_041740335.1 Bryobacteraceae bacterium
GTGAACATCACCCACGGCACAGACCAGATCCTGATCGCCACCCACGAAGGCATGGCGATCAAATTCTCCGAAGAAGACGTGCGGCCGATGGGCCGGCCCGCGCGCGGAGTCCGCGGCATCAATCTGCAAAAGGGCGATTACGTAGTGGGCGCGCAAACCGGCGACGACGACGGGCTGGCGCTGGCCATCTCCGAGAGCGGCTACGGCAAACGCACCAAGGTCAGCGAATACCGGCTCCAAACGCGCGGCGGCAAGGGCGTCATCAACATGAAGACGACCAAGAAGACCGGCAAGGTAGTCGCGATCCTCAACGTCACTACCGATCCGGACCTGATGCTGATCACCAAGGACGGCAAGATCATCCGCATTGAAGCGTCGGCCATCCGGCAAGCGGGCCGATCGACGCAAGGCGTCCGGCTGCTGCGCGCCGATGAAGGCGACACGGTTGCGGCGGCAAGTGTAATTCCCGATACCGAAGAGACCGGCGACGACGCCGACGACAAGCAAGGGAAGCTACTAGAATAGGGGCATGGCGACTTTGGTCACACTGGGTCCGGCCCAAACGCCGGATCCGGCCATGCTTGAGGCCAAGCAGGAAAAGCTGTTGGCGATTCTGCGCGAGATGGGTGAGGTGCTGGTGGCCTATTCCGGCGGCACCGATTCCGCTTATCTCGCATGGGCGGCCCATCACGCGCTCGGTGACCGTGCCGTAGCGATCACCGCCGATTCGGCGTCGATTCCGGAGTCTCACAAACTCGACGCGGCCGCCTACGCGCGACAGCTCGGGTTCCGGCACGAGTTCATCGAAACCTTCGAGTTCGACAATCCCGACTACGTCAAAAACGATAAGGACCGCTGTTTCCACTGCAAGGACGAATTGTTCGTGCGCCTGGAGGAAGTGGCGGCGTCGCGCGGCGTTCCGCATATCATCTACGGCGTGAACAAAGACGACCTCGGCGATTATCGCCCCGGGCAGCAGGCTGCGAAGATCCACGAGGCGAAAGCGCCTCTGGTTGAGGCGGACCTGACCAAAGCCGAAATTCGCGAGTTGAGCCGCATGGCCGGGCTCCCATTCTGGGATCGTCCGGCGGCGGCGTGCTTGAGTTCGCGAATCCCTTACGGCACGCCAGTCACCGTGGAGACGATCAAGACGATCGAGACCGGTGAAGAGGCGGTGAAAGCGCTCGGGTTCCGGCAGTTCCGCGTCCGGTTCCACGGCGAATTGGCGCGCATCGAGATTTCCCGGGACGAACTGCCTAAAGCGCTCGATCTCGAGATGGCCGGAAAGCTCACCGCGATTTTTAAGGCTCTTGGATTCCACTACGTCACCCTGGATCTCGAGGGCTACCGGCAAGGTTCGCTGAACTCGGTACTCACGGGACAATGAACCCTACGGCGCGCAACACCACTCCATGGTACGTGTGGTGCGCGGTAGCGGCGACGACGTCTTCGATGATCGGAATCCAGTGGGACATCTCCTGGCATCGCACCATCGGGCGGGACAATTTCTGGACTCCGGCGCACATGGCGATCTACCTGTGCGGCATCCTCGCCGGTCTTTCCTGCGGATACCTCATCCTCACGACGACGTTTTCCCCGGCGGCGGAAGCCCTGCGGCGGGCTTCGGTTCGCATCTGGGGATTTCGCGGGCCGATCGGTGCGTTCGTCGCGGCGTGGGGCGGGATCGCCATGTTGACGTCGGCGCCGTTCGACGACTGGTGGCATAGCGCCTACGGGCTGGACGTGAAGATCATTTCCCCGCCCCATATGGTGCTGGCGGTGGGGATGTTCGCGGTGCAACTGGGTGCGCTGCTGCTGGTGCTTTCCTATAAGAACAACGCGGAGGCAGCGGATCGCCGCACCCTCGACCGGCTGTACGTGTTCACCGGCGGACTGGTGGTGGCAAACATGATGACGCTGATCATGGAGTACACCTTCCGCGTGGCGATTCACTCCGGCATTTACTATCGCGCGATCGCCATTGCGGTTCCGCTGTTCCTGGTGGCGATCTCGCAATCGGCGCGAGTGCCGTGGGCCTCTGCGAAGATCGCCCTGGTGTACTTCTTCTTCTGCAACGGAATGAACTGGGTGCTGCAGTTGTTTCCGGGCGAACCGAAACTCGGGCCGGTGACGAATCCGGTCACGCATTTCGTACCCAGCCATTTTCCGATTTTGCTATTCGTTCCGGCGATGGCGCTGGACGCCGTCCTGGCGCGCACCAGCGCATGGCCGCGATGGAAGCAGGCGGTGACGGGAGCGGTTTCGTTCATGGGTGTGTTGATCGCGACGCAATGGACGTGGGGCTACTTCCTGATGTCGCCATGGTCGCGCAATCCCATTTTCTACACGCACCTTTGGGATTACCGGATGACCTCGCGTTCCGCCACGGCGCGGAATGTGTTCCTGCACTGGGACGGCTCCACACAGATGTTCGCCTTGAATATCGCGCTGGCCTTTCTGATCTGTTTCTTGCTGGTCTGGCGGGGATTGTCGTGGGCCGGCTGGATGCGGAGCGTGCGCCGGTGACCATACGCGCGATGCTGTTATTGTGCGCGCTGCCGGCGGCGGCGCACATCGGCTCTCCGGATGTTTTCCACGAAGGCGCGGCCGGACCCTACAAATTGTTCGTGGCGATTCGGACTCCGCCCGCGATTCCAGGGGCGGCCGAGGTGGAGGTGCGGACATCGTCACCCGGCATCACGCGCGTCGGCATCACACCGATTCCCCTGACGGGCGAGGCCGCGAGATTCGCGCCCACCGCCGACGAGACTCACCGTTCGCCGGACGATCCGCAATTCTTCCAGGGCTCGCTTTGGATGATGACGGCCGGATCCTGGCAGGTGAGAATCGACGTGGAAGGGCCGCAGGGGAAGGGGCGGCTCTCGATTCCGGTACCGGCGGCGGCGCGGTCCACGCTCGCGATGGGGCCCGGTTTGGGCGTCTTGCTCGCCATTCTCGCGATGGTGCTGGCCCTGGGCGTGGTGTCGCTGATTGGCGCGGC
>JBGSME010000906.1:0-11373 GCA_041740335.1 Bryobacteraceae bacterium
CCCCCCGCGAAACCGCGCTCGGATCCCTCTGCCATTACATCTCCGGCGCTGACCCCGCCAACTACCAGCCCGCCAACATCACCTTCGATCTGTTGCCCCAACTCGACGAGGCAACGCGCCGGCTATTCCGCCGTGACAAGAAAGCCCGCCATGCGGAGGTCTGCCGGCGGGCCCTCGAGAAATTCGATGAGTACCTCGCAGCCCCCGCCTCCGCCTAGCGCGTTGGGCGATTGGATCGCCCGCTATCTCGACGAGCGCCGCCGTGAGAACGTCTCTCCGCACACGCTGCGGAACTATGCCTCTGACCTTGCTCAGTTCCTCGAGTACTTCACACCCCCAGGTGGCGCGGCGCCGCCGCCGCCCGGACAGATCGATACCCTGGCTCTCCGCGAATGGCTCGGTTCGCTCTATGGCCATGGCCTTGAAACAGTCAGCATCCGCCGCAAGCTTGCTGCCGTGCGTTCTCTGTTCAAGTTCCTCTTTCGCGAGGGCGTCGTTGCGTCCAACATACCGAAGCTGCTTCGGACCCCGAAGATCCCCAAGAAACTTCCCGTTGTTCCTAGCGCCGAACAGGCGAACAAGCTGGTGGATGCGATCCCCTCCGCCGAACTCGGCCGCCCGTTCCCTACCCGGGACCTCGCCATTTTTGAGTTCCTCTACGGCTGCGGCCTCCGCGTCTCGGAACTGTGCGGATTGAACCTCGATGATATCGACCGCAATGAACGCTGGCTCCGCGTCCGCGGCAAGGGCCGCAAGGAGCGCGTCGTCCCTTATGGCACGAAAGCCGCTGCTGCCCTTGAGCGCTACCTCGCCGCCGATGACCGCCTCCCCGCTTCCGGTGAACACGCTGTCTTCTTGAACGCCCGCGGCCGCCGGCTTACTGACCGTTCCGTGCGCACCGTCGTGAAGTTCTACTCCACTTGGCTGGCTGGCGACACCGCCATGCATCCCCACACCCTGCGTCACGCCTACGCCACTCATCTGCTCTCCGCCGGAGCCGACTTGCGATCGATCCAGGAGTTGCTCGGCCACGCAAATCTGTCCACCACGCAAAAGTACACCCAAGTGGCGCTGGAGGATCTGATGGCGGTTTACGATAAGGCGCACCCAAAAGCCTGATGCGCAAACACGATGTTAGGATGAAACCGATTATGCGCAACACGGCCATCCCCTGTCTCGCTGCCGCTCTGCTGTTGGCGGCCACGCCGCTCCATGCCGAGCCCGCGCTACCCGCCATCCAAGGCCTTTGGGAAGTAACTTCGCTCAGAAATCTCACCACTGGAAAGGCGCAACCTTCCGTGCCTGAGTATCACATGTACACCGCAACCCACGAGATGATTATCCTCGCCGGTGCCGGCCGGCCCAAGATCGAGAAGTCGATCAGCGATATGACGCCCGCCGAAGTAAAGACGCAGCAGCCCGTCGGCGCGGGCCTTTACCGGTATCGCGTGGAGGGCAAGAAGCTGATCCGAACCAACGTCAAAGCCCTCTCGGCATTTTACGAAGGGCGGACAGTCGAATCCGAGTTCGAATTGTCCGGCGACACGCTGATCGTGCGAGACCGCCATTCCGCCGATGGGCAGCTTCGGCAGTGGACCATGAGGCGCGTCAGGGAGTAAGCGTGATTGAGCTTCGTCAGGTTCGGCGAAGCCCCACGGTTATTCCAGCGCGATCGCGAGCCCATCCTGCGCGGCGATGCCTCGCACCGCCAGCCGGATCGGCCGGAAACCGCCCTCTATTTCATCCGGTACGCGGATCCGCACCAGAAACACACCGGGGCTGGTCATCACGCAACTCTCCACCTCGGCCGGTCTTCCATCCACGGTTACCGAAAGACGGCTGATGTCGGCCAGCGGATAGGCTGTCTCGAACGTCACTCCCTCCGGCGCCGGTGGATCGGTAAGTCCCAGCCCCGTCGCGATCAGATCGATACGGTCGCCGGCCTTCGCAGAGCGCGACTCGCGCTCCGGAAGCGATCCCGCCGGTGCGACGAAGACCGATTCATCGGTGAACACGGCCACCGGCGTGCTCTGCTCACCGGCAATGTGCGTCAAAAGCGCCGGCGATACTTCCTGCAGGAACGCCGTCGCGGACCCTCGCCCGTTTGGCCCGGTAACTTCCACCGGCACCGGTCCCGTCGCCAGATCCACGGGAACAAGAAAATTGATCTGGTTCTTACTGACGAACAGAAGGTAGGCGTTGCGATTGTTAAATCGCACCCGGACGCCGCCCAGTTCCGTTGGTAGCTTCCCTTCCTGGTTGGCGGAATCCGCCGTGATCGTATCGTCGAGGAAGTTATCCCCGAAGATAGACGCGATGCTGAACCCGGCAACCACAGCCTGAGAGCCGAATGCATTGAGGATCGATCGGATGGCCGTGGCCGGTGGCGCTGGAACCGGGAATCGGATCCGGCGGACTCGGATGTTTGCCGTGTCGGCCACCACGAGATTGCCGGTCGGATCGGCGGCGATGGCGGCCGGCAGGTTCCAGAATGAGTTGGCCGCTGCTACTTCTTCGCCGAAAAACGACGCGCCGGAGCCCGCGAACGTGCGGATGACCCCCTTATCGTCGATTACCCGGATCCGGTGATTCTCTCGATCGGTCACATAGAGATTGCCCGTCGCGCCAAAGGCGACGCCGAACGGAGAACTCAAGGCCGCACCCGAAGCCGGTAGATTGTCGCCCTCCCACGCCGCAACCCCGTTGCCGGCCACCGTCTCGATAATGCCGCGTGAGTTTACTCGCCGGATGCGGTGATTCAACTGATCCGCAAAGTAGAGCGTGCCGCTCTTGTCGAACGCCATTCCCCCTGGACTGGTGATTCGCGCGGCCGCCGCCTGTCCGCCGTCACCCCCAAACCCCGGCTGGCCGCTTCCGGCCACCGTAGTGATCACGCCCGCTTTCGTGATCCGCCGAATTCGGTTGGCGGATTCGTCGGCAACGTATAGATTGCCCTCCCCATCGAACGCCAGTTGCGTCGGCTGGCGGAACGACGCCTGCAACGCGGGTCCGCCATCGCCATCCGATCCGGCTTGCCCGTTACCGGCGAACGTGCTGATCACGCCATCTACGGAAATTCGCCGGATTCGCCGGTTGCCGCGGTCTGCGACATAGAGATTGCCGTCCGCGTCCGTCACCAGGCCCTGCGGCTCATTCAGGCGCGCGCGCGAAGCCGGGCCGCCATCTCCGGTACAGCCATTCACGGCGATGCCGGCAAAGGCCTGGATGATTCCGTCCGGCCGGACACGCCGGATCACATGGCTCTCCGGATCGGCAATGTAAATCGAGCCCCGGTTGTCTAGGGCGATGCCGCTGATCGCCGTGAACTCGGCCAGTTTGGCGGGGCCATTGTCGCCCGTTCCCCCCTTGCCTCCGGATCCGGCCACGGTGCTCACCAGTGGCGCTGGCGCAGTTGCGGCTGCACCGGCACGGCGTCCCTGGCGGATCGTTACAATACGTCCCGCCACTTCCACAACTCCAGCGCGCGGGCCTTCGGGGTTTGAACCCACAGAGATGTAGATCACTCCCGGCCCGCGCCGCTCGAGGGCGCCCACCAGAGTGGCCCACGGTAGCTCTCCCTTGGCCGTCCATCCGCACTCCGGCCCCGTTAGAACAGTGACTGAGGCTACTACCGCGTCGCCGGCAAGATCGAGTAAGCTCGGGTCCAGTGTATAGCTGCATCCTCCTCCGGCTGGAGGCTGCCCGTTGCCCCCGGCTGCGCCTAACTTCACGAACTTGGCGACAAAGGCGTCGTAGGGGCCGCCTTTGTAGTTAGGGCCGTATGAGTTGATCGTCGTGGTAAAGCCCGGCCCGCGCGCCGTTCCGGAAATGACAATGTTCCCTTCGCCATCAAGTCGTACGTTGCGGATCGCATTCGCGTCAGGCCCCCCGAAGAATCCAGCCGTCAGCCGTGTGGTCCCCGCCGGATTCAGGGCGGCGAGGAATGGCCGGGAACCGCGCGGTGGGCCCGGATCGAATGCATCCGCCGTCACCACGAAGTTTGTCGAACTGCTGGCGCCGGCGAGGTATATGTCGCCGTTCGATGCTACCGTGACGTCGCCAATCGCATCCACTCCCTGCCCGCCGAAAAATGTCGAATATTCGAGTAACCCGTTGTCGGCTCGGATGCGCGACAGAAATCCGTCCGCGCCGCCTCCGAGAAAGCGTCCGTGGAGCGCATCCGCCGTTACCGGAAAGTTCGAAGAAAAGGTAAACCCCGCGACGTGTGGATTGCCTTTGGCATCGAGCGACAGTGCGCTTAGATAGTCGAACCCGGCCCCGCCCAGATAGGTCATATACTCGAATTTCGAGCCGTCCCCGCTCAAGCGGAACAGGTAGATGTCCGTCGCTCCACCCCCGTAAACACGCCCCGCGGTCACGATATCGCCCGGCATCAGCGCCGAACTGGTTGACCCCGCCAACCAAAGCGCCCCCTCCGCGTTCCGCGCAATCGCGAACGAACTGACAAAACCGATCTGCGGCAGATCCGACGCTGGAAGCCGGCTGATCTCCTCCTCGCCAGCGCCACCCACATACGTGCTCCACTCGAGCACTTGGCCCAGTTGGTCGAACTTCATCGCGAACGAATCGGACTGGCCCCCGCCATAAGTCCGTTGCGCGACGCCTGGCGTGGTCGGAAAGTCGGTCGACGAGGTGTAGCCGGTGAGATACACGTTGAAAGTCGGGTCCACCACAATCGACGTGGCGTTCTCGTCGCTGCCCCCGCCGAACAGCGTCGAGTAAGCGAGCGTGCCGTCGGAATTCAGCTTCGTCACGAACCCGTCGCTGAACCCTCGCCTTAGGCGTTGGTATGCCGTGGCCGGCAGCGGAAAGTTGAACGACGCCGTTTGGCCCGCCACGTAGGCCGCTCCGCGCGAATCCACGGCGATCGCGTTGATGATATCGAGCACGTCGCCGCCAAGATAAGTGGCATAGATGAGCGCCGTGCCGTCGGCCCGCATCTTGGCGACATAGCCGTCGTAAAGTCCCTGAAGGTTTCGCGAGAAGTTAGGTTCCGCCGGACCGGCGGAAGGAAAGTTCACCGAGTAAGTTGTGCCGGCCACATACACGTTGCCGGCCCCGTCCAGCGCAAGCGCGGCGCCGATATCGGCGTCGGCCCCTCCCAGCAGCGTGGAGAACATCAGCACCGGATCGATCACCACCGCGCGGGACCGGTCGTACTCGCCTAACTCGAATCCGATCGTCCCATCCCCTCTGATCGCATATCGGGACTGCACCGTTTTGCGGCGTCCTCCATCCACGAGTTGATAGGTTACCGGGGCGCGCATCCGAAATGGGCCGGCCTCGGTCTCGGCCACCAATTCCCCGCCGGCGCCTGCTTCGAACTTCGCGCCTGCCACTTGCAAGCGCACCTGCCGCGGGTCGGCGCCGGGCGCGACAACAAAATCGTATTCCAGCCTTCCCTCCTGGCCATACGCCGCCAGATCGATCCCCGGATAAACTTGCGTAAGTGTCGCGCGAGAATAGTTCGGCACATCCGGGTGCCACGAACTCGGCTCCGCGCCCAGGTAGTAATGGGAGACCGACTCGAGGCGTCCATCGAATTGCGCCTGGCCCGCGCCTGCCGAATCGAGCCACTTCATCTCGAGCCGGGCGTGCTTGGCGTCCTGGCCGGCGCCGAACAAGTCAATCCGCGCGCCGAAGCGGCTAAACGCCAGCACCTGGCGCGGCCCGCGCACCTGAAACAGGACATCCGGTTCCGCTTGGCCCACGTTCGGCTCAAAGCGAAGCGGCATCGGCGCCGAGTTGAGCGCATCAAACCTGGGGTTCTGGGCCGCAACGGGGATCGGAATCGACAGTAACAGCAAGGCAGACAGTGGACGCACGGGCAAAGTTTCCTCTTCTTCTCCTGTAGCATTGCCGCAGGTAGAGCCAAGTTACCACGAGCGCCCCTGCGAAACACGTCCCAAGGGGTTAGTAGGGGTTAACGCCGCTAACTTCTCACTTGTGCCCCCCGGTCAGCAACCAAAGCGAATCCAAATCCAGTAGCCTCCCCTCGCTCGCCCGCTTCCGGATCGCTTCAACTTGTTTCTGTACCGCCACCAGCGTCTCGGCGAACGCCAGCTTCTCGTCGCCCTCGCTCCATTCCACGCGCCGCAGCTCCACGCTCTCTCCGCGAATCAGTTTCGGCACCGCCGCCAGCGCCTTCGGATCGAGCGGCAGCGCCGTGTGCGGGAAATTCACTTCATACGCCGTTAGCCCCGCCGGCACCGCCGACTTCACCGGAACGATCCCATCGCCGGTCCCATATTCCGACGCTACGGGCTTTCCGTTCATCGTAGCCGCCACCGGCGTCGGCAATTGCTTCGTTACCAGCGTCGCCGCACGTTTCAGCAGCGGGCTGCCCACAATCCTCGACTTCAACGCCTTGCTCTGATCAAGCCACCGCTGCGCCGGCACGATTCCATCCGGCCAAACGCCTTCTGTGTATAACGGCGCCGCTGTCGGAAACACACTCGGCGACGGCATCATGTCCATCAGCCCCGGCATCGTACAAGTCATCCGGCGTAGACGTATCATCGCATCGGGAACGCCCACCGCCATTGCCGACAGCAGCCGCACAATCCGGAAGTCGCCCGTCACCGCCTCCATCGGCGCGAAGCTTCCCTGCAGCGGCGAGCCTAGGAACACAGCCCGCTCTACCCGTTCTGACCATTCCGGGTGGCGGTTCGCATATTCGCACGCCACCAGTCCCCCCATCGAGTGGCCCACCAAAGCGACTCGCGGCGATTCCTTGCGGATCGTTTCGAGAAACGCATGCAGTTCGTCGGCCAGCAGATGCACGCTCTTCCGCCAGTCGAACGCGAACGCATGCACCCGAAACCCCGCCAACGCCCAACGCAACTGCGCCAGTTGATAGATCACCTCGAGTTGACCCATCGCCTTCACCGGCTTCCGTCCCTCGGTGGGTGATACGCCGTCGGCGGCAAGCCCGAGCTCTTCCGCGAAGTTGGACTTGATCACACGCTCCAGATCGAACCAGTAACGCCGCGTTCCCGGTCGCCCCAAGTGGCTGCCCATGATCCCGGGCAGAAAAACGATCGGCGGCAGATCGTCCTCCTCGAGCGCTTTCCGGGCTTGGCTCTTTAGCTCCGTAATCGCCTTGGTCAAGTCGCCTTTCACCTGGTCGAGCAATCCGAGTTTCATGTTTCGAAAGCTACCACAACCGATCGCCGCTCGTGACGACGCTACAATGTCCGGCATGTCCATAGCCCGTGTTACCGAAATCATTTCCTCCTCTCCGGCGAGCTTTGACGACGCCATCCAGCAGGGCGTCTCCCGCGCCTGCAAGACGCTGGAGAACGTCGAAAGCGCCTGGGTGCAGGATCAGAAAGTGATCGTCAAAGATTCGAAAATCGTGGAATACCGCGTCAACATGAAGGTCACCTTCGTCCTTCGCGACGCCTAGACCGCGTTCGATATCCAACGCTCGATCCTGAGGCGAGCTATCCTGATTGAGAATGCGCCGTAAACGCAGGCTCCTCTTGCTCGCCATCGTGGTCTTCTGTGGAGCCGTCGGCTCGGTGTACCTCAAGCAGAAAGCCCGCCTTAGCCTCGCGCCCGCGCCCGTTACAACCGCCATTCGCGAAGGCCTTCAGGCGTCGAGCGAAGATTGGGTCTACCGCAAAGACGACGGCAACTGCCCCATCGTCGAAGTCCGCGCCAAGGAAGTCGAGAGCGCCGAAGGCGACTCCCCCCAAACTCATCTCACCGGCGTCCAACTCCTGATCTTTCACAGTTGCGGAGCCATCTATGACCACGTGACTTCGGCCGAAGCCGATTTCAATCCCTCCGATGGCATTCTCTTTTCCCAAGGCGAGGTCGAGATCACCCTCGCCGTTCCCGCCGATCCCAACGCCCCGCCCGGACGCCTGCTTACGATCAAGTCTTCCGAAGTCGTCTTCGAAACATCCACCGGCAAAGCCCGTACGGAAAAGTTGACCTCGTTCGCCTTCGACCTTGGGGACGGCTACGCCGACGGCGCTACCTACATCCCCCAGACCCGCGAACTCGAGCTTCATTCGAACGTCGTCCTCCGCTGGCGCGGCAATCACCCGGATCAGAAATTGATGAACATCGAAGCCGGCCACCTCGTCTATAGCGAAGCCGACTCGCGCGTTCACCTCGCCCCCTGGGCCAAGTTCACCCGTGACTCGCTCACCCTCGAAGGCGGAGAGACCTTCATCACTCTCGACAAGGGCAGCATCCGGCTGGTCGAATCGGTCGATGCCCACGGCACGGACCATCATCCCGGCCGCGATCTCACCTTTGCCGCCAAATCCATGCGCATGGACATGACCGAGAAGTCGCAGGTCCAGAAGATCACCGGTATCGGCGAAGCAACTCTCCACGCCGCCAGCCCATCGGCAGGCACCAACATCGCCACCGATCAGATTGAGCTCGATTTTGACCCCTCCTCCGGTGACAGCATCCTGCGGACCGCGCTCGCCACCGGGCACTCCGTCCTCGAATCGAAACCCGTGACCATCGCCGGACAAACTCCAGGGCTCACCCGCATTCTCAAAAGCGAAGTGGTGCTCACCAAGATGCGCCCCGGCGGCGAAGAAATCGCGGCGATGGAAACCCAGGCCCCCGGTACGCTGGACCTGCTTCCCAACGCCGATCATCAACCCCGCCGCCATTTGACCGCCGAACGCTTGTGGGTCGTCTACGCCGCGCAGAACCGCCTCGAGAGTTGCCGTGCCGTTCAGGTATCCACCCAGACCTTCAAACCAAATCAGAAAGTGCCCGCCCTCACCTGGAGCCAGGATTTGCTCGCCGAGTTCAATCCGCAATCGAATGAGATGGTGCGGCTGGAGCAGTGGGACAACTTCCGCTATCAGGAAGGCGAACGAAGGGCCACCTCTTCCCACGCCACCCTCGATGTGAAAACCAACTTCATCACCTTGCAGAAGCCCGCCCGCACCTGGGACCCTACCGGCTCGGTCGCTGCCGGCAAGATCGTGATGAATCAGGAATCGGGTGACTTCACCGCCGAAGGCAATGTGGCTTCGTCGCGCCTGCCCGATACCAAGGCGGCAACCTCCGGCGCAATGCTCGACGCGCGGGAGCCCATGCAGGCCACCGCCGCGCGGATGGTGGCAACCGACAAGAATAAGAAAGTCCTCTACGAAGGTAACGCCGTCCTCTGGCAAGGCGGTAATCGTCTCGAAGCCGATCGTGTGATGATCAATCGCAACACCCACTCCCTGCTCGCCGATGGCCACGTGGTTTCCCGGTTGCTCGACAAACAGCCCAATCCGAAGACCGGGCGCCAGATCCTCACCGTCGTTCGCGCCGCTACGCTCAACTATAACGACCGCGACCGCCTCGCCTTGTACCAGGGCGGTGTCAAGCTCATTCGCGATGCGATGAACGTCGAGTCCACGGAATTGCGCGCTTGGCTCAACGAGAACAAACCCGGCGCGGAGGGCTCTTCCCTCAATCGCGCATTCGCCGACGGCGACGTCAGCATCCTTCAAACCGATGGCGTTCGCACTCGCAACGGCACATCGCAGCACGCTGAATACTTCCTGGCCGACGAAAGGATCGTTCTCAATGGCGGCATCGCCCAAATGGTGGATTCCGTCAAGGGCACAACCCGCGGCCGCCAATTGACCTACTACTCACGGAATGATAGCCTGCAGGTGGAAGGCGCTCTCACTCAGCCCGCTTTCTCCACGATTCGCCGGAACTGAATGCGCAGGCTCCACACTCAGGAGATTGCCAAATCCTATCGACGCCGCAAGGTGGTCGCTGACGTTTCCGTCAGTGTCACCCAAGGCGAAGTGGTAGGTTTGCTCGGCCCCAATGGCGCTGGCAAAACCACATCCTTCTACATCATCGTGGGGCTCATCTCGCCGGACTCCGGCCGCGTGATGCTCGACGATGACGACATCACCGACCTTCCGATGTACCAGCGCGCCCGCCGCGGCATCAGCTACCTCCCGCAGGAAGCTTCCGTCTTCCGCAAGCTCTCCGTCGAGGAGAACCTCTACGCGATCCTTGAGACGCTCTCCCTCAATCGCCGCCAGCGCCGCGAGCGTTGCGACGAGTTGATCGCGCAACTGGGTCTTGAGACCGTCCGCCGCAGCAAGGGCTTCCAGCTCTCCGGCGGCGAACGCAGACGCGTTGAGATCGCTCGTTCGCTCGTCATCAATCCGAATTTTCTGCTGCTCGATGAGCCCTTTTCCGGTATCGATCCGATCCAGGTGCTCGAGATCCAGAAGATCATTTCCGAGTTGAAGAGATCCGGCATCGGGATCCTCGTCACCGATCACAATGTCCGCGAAACCCTTGCCGTTACCGATCGCGCCTACATCATCAACAACGGAAAAATCTTCCGGTCCGGCACACCGGAAGAACTCGGCAGCGACGCCGAGGTGAAGCGCGTCTATCTCGGCGAATCGTTCACGTTCATTTAGCGGCGGGGAACGTCTCAACGACGGCTTCCGCGCTCGCGATCATATAGGGCAGATCGCGCAGTTCGTTTACGATGTCGCCCTTCGCATCCACTTCAACCAGCCGCCGGCCTGTATAATCGGCGATCAGCATCCCGCCGTTCGGCAGCACCGTAAACCCGCTGGTCCACGCCAGCCGCAGCCGGCTGTCGGCGCCCACGCTTCGCACTACTTTTCCCCCGCGATCCACTTCCACCACCTCACCCGGCTCGCCGATCGAAATCGCCGTGTTGCCGTTGGCCAGCCGTAGCGCCAGATACGGCTTTCGGATCGCGTCCGTCTGCCATGTCCAGATCACCTTGCCGGCCCGGTCCACCTCGATGACGCGCCCGGCCACTTGTACGCAAATCAGCGTGGTCCCCTCCGGCGTCCGCCGCGCCAGCCGCATCCGCCGCTTTGCCAGGTCCGCGCTCTCGTAACTCCATACGACTTTGCCGGCGCGATCCACCTCGATCACTTTGCCCAGTTCGTTGTCGCCGATGAGCGTGTTGCCGTTGTCCAGCCGTTGCGCGCTCACCGTGTTCTTCACCGTGTCGTTGGGTCCGTATCGCCAAACCTCGTTTTGGTGGGCGTCCAGTTCAACAACAGTCGCCAGGCGATCCCGCGACAGCAGGACACCGCCGCCTTTCAATGACTGCACGTCATGGCCGCCTTCGTTATTCACCCGCCACAATACTTTGCCCGACGGCCACTCGATGGCGACAATATTCTTTGATCGCGCATGGTCGGAGATGAGCACCCGCTTCGGCGAGGGCGCCGGTTTCAGATGCTTGTCGAAGTATGCGATCATCCGCGCTTCAGCCCGCGCGGCATGCTCTCCGCGGAAGCCGTGCCCCGCGCCGCCGATCAACTCCAACTCGCCTTCGACGCCCGCGGCCACCAGTCGCTCGGT
>JBGSME010000907.1:0-10668 GCA_041740335.1 Bryobacteraceae bacterium
GGCGAAGCCGCTCTGCTGCCCATTGTCGACACCCGTGCAGTAGGAAAAGTTAAAACCGCTCGGGTGCAGGTCGACGTACGAAGAGGACGAGCCGGACCACTTCATCGCGTGAATGCCCCCGAGCGATGAACCGGCCCAGCCGCATTGAGAGACGCCGTCGGTGGAAGTAGCCATTGAGCTGTAATAGCCGGCCGCCGGGTGCAGGTCCACCGCCGACAAGGCATTATTGCTGAGATAGTAGGCGTGGCTGTTGTTGCCCCCGCCGACCTGTTTTCGGCCGGATGCGCCGTGCAGTTTTGCTGCTGCGGTGGCTGGGGGTGTTATGTCGTTAGAGTAATGCTGCGTATATGCCGGTGCGGCGGCCAACAGAAGCGCAGCCAGGGCCAATGGCGGGCCCTTGGGGAGTGATGCAGATAGGGGATCAAGTGTCATCGGAGTGTAGGACCATACCCGGCGGCGCGCGGAACGAAATAGCTCGCGACAGGGAGCTTTGTTCACAAGTGCGCATGGTGTGCCTATCATGAAGATAGAGAGAAACGACATGAAGATCCTGCTTAAGCCGTTCGCCGCCGTGGTTATGGTGTTATTCACGTCCCCGCTGACGGCCGAACTACCCGATGGGCCCGGGCGGGCCGAACTGGACCAGCTCTGCGCGAAGTGCCACGAGATCGAGCGTTCGGTTTCCAAGCGCCAGGATCGCGATGGGTGGGAGGTCACCCTCAACAAGATGATCGCGATGGGGACTAAGGGCACCGACAAGCAGTTCGCCGCGGTGCTCGACTATCTGGTAAAGCACTTTCCGGCCGATGAGATCCCTCCGATCAACATCAACACCGCTTCGGCCATTCAGATCGAGAGCCGGCTCTCGCTCAAGCGGTCAGAAGCAGCCGCGGTAATCGCCTATCGCAAGGCGAACGGCAAGTTCAGTTCCCTTGAGGATTTGAAAAAAGTGGAGGGAATCGCCTTCGAGAAGATCGAAGCCAGAAAGGATCGGATCGTTTTCTAGCCCGCTTTTTTCTAGCCCGCTTTTTTCTAACCCTCCTTGATCGCGCGCCGCACCGGATCGTGAACCATGCGTCGTCCGCGAATGAGCGCCTCGTCGGCGAGGATGACCGCTACCGAATGGCTGTAGCCGGCTTCAATCGGCGCGTTTGGTTGTTGGCGCGTTCGGAGGCACTTCAGCCAGTTCAACATGTGCGGGTCCGACTCCATTGCGGGAATCGCCGTCCCGACGGGAAGGGGTTGCTCGGCACGCTCCCCCGATACGACGAACGGCTGGCCGTTCCAGTTGGACGCATCAAGGGTGCCGCGCGAGCCGAAGAACTTCAAGTAGTTGCCGGCGCCGGTGCCGAATGCGGTGGAGTAGCGGACGAGAAAGTTGTCGTACTCGAGAATGGTCTCCACTGAATCGGGCGCGTCGTAGCCATCGTCTTTGTAACGAAAACTGCCGCCGAGGGTGACGCAGCGCTTTGGCTCGCCGACGCCGGTGACGTGATGAACAAGGTCAATGAAATGGACCATGAGGTTGGAATGCGGGCCGCGCGAAAAATCGCGATGGCCGTACCAACCGGTGTAGGTTTTGGGGTCGAACGCGCGGTTCTTGCGTTGGAACAGGAAAGCGCGCCAGTCGGTGTCTTCCTCGCGCAGTTCACGCTCGCCGCGCGGGTGCCAGTAGGGCTTCACGCCATTGCGTTCCTGCTCGATCTTGAATACGCTGCCGAGATTCCCATCCATCAGCCATTTGCGCGCGGCCATCGAACTCGGCAGGCTGCGGATCTGGGTTCCCATTTGCACGATGCGATCGGAACGCTTCACGGCGTCGACGCAGGTGTTCAACTCCTTCATGTCCATCGCGAGCGGTTTTTCGCAATAGGCGTCTTTGCCGGCGCGAACGGCATCTGTGAGCATGGGGGCGTGCTGATGATCGGGGGTGGCGATGATGACGGCGTCAATGGAGGACATGGCGAGCACTTCGCGATACGCCTTGATCTGTTTCGGATCGACGCCGGTGGCTTCGCGCGCGACGCCGGCGGCCTCTTCGGCGTGCTGGCGCCAGATGTCGCAGACGACGGCGAAGTCGAGATTTGTTTGCTCGCGGAAGGCAAGCGCGCCCTTGAGAAGGGCGTTGATGCCGCGGCCGCCGCAGCCGATTAAGCCGATCTGCAAACGGTCATTCGCGCCTAGAACGCGGCGATAGGAGAACGCGCTCATGGCGCCGGCGGTGACGACGGTTCGCCGCCCGATCAATTTGTAGGCCATGGGTCGATTATAGTTACAGAGATGAACCGACGCACATTTCTCGGATCGCCAGCCGCGTTGGCCGGCACCTCGCTACAGACGCGGCCGCCCGCCGGCGACGCTCGCCCGAACGTGATCTGGCTGTTTGCCGATCAGCATCGCGCGCAGGCATTGAGCTGCAATGGCGACCAGAACGTCTCGACGCCGAATATCGACAACCTGTCGGCGTTGGGAGTGAATTTCACGCGGACGGTATCCTCGTTCCCGCTGTGCTGTCCATTTCGCGGATCGGTGTTGACGAGCCGCTGGGCGCATCATTGCGTGCCGGGCCACGAATATCCGCTGCCGGCTGGCCAGCCGACAATCGCGAAGCCATTCAACGATGCCGGCTACCATACGGCTTATTTCGGCAAGTGGCACTTGGCCGGGCACAAAGAGGCCACTGGCAGGGCGGCGTTTCATATCACCGATCCCGATAAGCGCGGCGGGTTCGAGCATTGGGTGGGCTACGAGAACAATAACAGCCAGTGGGATAGTTGGGTCCACGGGGGCCGCGGGCGGGAGGCGTTTCACTACCGGCTACCGGGCTACGAGACCGATGAATTGAGCAACCTGCTGATCAAGTACGTGGGCGAGCGCGGGGAGGATGCCAAGGCGGGGCGCGGCAAACCTTTCTTCGCGGTGCTTTCGGTGCAGCCGCCGCACGACCCCTACGTTGCGCCGGCGGAGTACATGCAGCGGTTCAATCCGGGGCGGCTCCAGATGCGGCCGAACGTTCCCGGATCAGCGGATGTGCAGGCGACGGCGCGGCGCGATCTGGCCGGTTACTACGCAATGATCGAAAACTGGGACCACAACATCGGGCGGATCCGGGAAGCGCTTGACCGCACGGGCTTGGCGTTCAATACGCATCTGGTGGTGTTCAGCGATCACGGCGATATGCATGGCTCGCATGGCATGTACCGGAAGACGAACCCGTTTGAGGAATCTGTCCGAGTGCCTTTCATTCTCGCGGGGGAAGAGCCCCGGTACAACAATCGGGCCAATTCGCGGCCGGATGCAGTGGTGACCACGGTGGACATCGCGCCCACCACGCTAGGCCTCTGCGGTATCGAGAAGCCGTCGTGGATGGAGGGTTACGATTATTCGCACCTGCGGCTGACTACGCGAAAGCCGGCCGGACCCGAGCCGGACTCGGCCTTCCTCCAACAAGTGGTGCCGACGGGGCATGGGCATAGCATCAACAAGCCGTATCGGGGGATTGTGACGCGGGATGGCTGGAAATATGTGTCGTTCCAGGGAATGCCCTGGCTGCTTTTCAACTTGAACGAAGATCCTTACGAACAGGCGAACCTTGCCCACAACAACCGGTATCGCGCTGAGCGGAGGAAGTTATCGGCACGGCTGCGGCAATGGGTGGCCGACACCGGCGATGAGTTCGACGTAGCGGCGGAGTAAGTTACACGCGGCAGGCGGCGGCGGCGGCGTTCACCATCCGCTTTTGAAGCCGGTCCACGGTGGCCATGATCGACCGCACCTTTGCTTTGGCGGCCGCGCGGTTGCGGTGGATCGGCTGCAAGCGGGACCATAACTGGCTGCCGCTGGTTTCATCCACTTCAAAGAACCACTCCCCGGCCCCGAAATCACGGTACATTTGTCCCTTGCAGGTGTCGGTCGGCTGGCGCACGTAGAAGGTTGGAGTCCCGTTGTGCAGGGCGATCAAGGGCGAATGGCACTCCACGCTCACTACGGCCAGCGCCTTCGAATACACCGATGCGGCCTCATCCGGCAGCCAGAAGCTATCTCGCCAAACGACGTTCTTCTTCACCTCCGCCGGCAGCGGATCGACGAGCACCTGCTTGGCCATCTCCACCTGATAGGTCATCTCGGCGCAGGCGAGCACCTTGTTCCCCGTCGACTGCACGTAGGCGACGATCATCTCGCGCAGCTTGGCGTGATCGCGTTCGGTGGTGCGGTTGTTGATCTCATCCTTCACGTTGTCGGAGGGCACGCGGGCCGTGTTCCGGATCCGATAGTAGGGCGTGTATCGGAGCCTGGGAATGACACAGATGAACTTCCCATCCTCAAGGCCATGGGCCTGGAGATAGGCGAAGCCCTTCGCGTCGTCACGCAGGGTCATCCCCAACTGGGCGTCCGGGCCGAACTCCAGCACTGGCGTCTTGACCCGCTGGGCTTTCAAATAGTCGCGGGAGATCGTGTCGCGGCAGAAGAAGAACGCGGAGTGATCGATGATAAAGCGGAGGTCCGCGCCGAGGTGATCCGCCGGGAGGCCGGCGGCCTTCTTGCGAATCTCGTTGAGGGCGCCACCCTCGGGCTGCCGGCCCTCGCCGAACCCGGAAATCGGATCGGTGCTGACGCCGAATACACCGACGGGTTTGCCGGTGGCTTTGCGGAAGCTTACCGCGTGAGCGCTGGCGGGGAATCCCGAACCGGAACCGCTCAAATACAAGTCGGCCTCGGCCCACGCTTTGGCTAATGCCGGAGTGGCCGGCTTGCCGTTTGCGTCCAGGCTCCCTTCGGCGATCTTGAGCCGGGGATAGTTCCTGGTGAGCAGTTCGCGGGAACCATGGCCCAGAACCCCGGGCCACAGTGTGATCTCGGCTTCGGGGAGATATTTTTCGATCAGGGAAAGTGCGCCCGGGGTATGGCCGATGTCGCCTATATTCACGCTCTGCCAGGAACTGCGGAGCAGGATGCGGGGCGGGCGGGCGGCCCGTCCGCGAGCAGCGACCAGCGCAGGGAGTATTGCTGCTCTGGAAACGAGAGTACGGCGATCGATTTGCATCTAAGTCATCTTACGTGTTGACAGGCGCGGCGTAAAAAATGCATTATGAATGCATATTATGGACTCAGTACAAACATCCCTCTTCGATCAGATCGGCGGCGCCGCCGCGGTGGACGTGGCCGTCGATATTTTCTATCGCAAAGTGCTGGCGGACGATCGGGTCTCCCGATTCTTCGACGATGTCGATATGGATCGGCAGCGCGGCAAGCAGAAGGCGTTTCTGACGATGGCCTTCGGCGGACCTCACAACTACACCGGCAAGGACATGCGCAGCGGTCACGCGCACTTGCTGCAGATGGGCTTGAATGACTCGCATGTCGACGCGATCATCGAGTTGCTTGGTGGGACGCTGCAGGAATTGGGCGTCGACTCCAATCTGATCCAGCAGGTGGCCGCCATCGCCGAGTCGACACGGAACGACGTACTTGGCCGCTGATGGCCAGAATTGAATATGCGGGTAATTCCTGCGAACTGAAGGCGGGCGAGAGCGTGCTTGATGGCCTGCTACGGTCAGGCGTGGCGGTGCCGCATTCGTGCAAGACTGGCGTTTGTGGCTCATGCCTGATGCGGGCTCTGCCGCCGGGCACACCTCCCGCGCGTTCGCAGGCGGGATTGAAGGACTCCTGGAAGGCAAACGGCTACTTCCTGGCTTGCGTCTGTCACCCGGAAGACGATCTGATTGCCGGGCCGGTTGGCGCCGAAGCGAAGGTGAGTGTAACCATCGCCTCGCTGGTGCGGCTGAGCGACTCCGTCCTGCGTGTCCGGCTGAACACAGAGGTTCCGTTCGAATACCGTGCCGGCCAATTCATCACGCTGTTCCGCGAGGATAATCTGGCGCGGAGCTATTCGATAGCCAGTGTACCGGCCGATGGGACGCTTGAACTTCATGTACGGCTGTTGGCGAGCGGCCGGATGAGCCAATGGCTGGCGTCGACGGCGGCTATCGGTATGGGGCTGCACATTCAGGGGCCGTCGGGCGAATGTTTCTACACGCCGGGCCGCGAGGATCAGCCGATGCTGCTTGCCGGGACGGGCACCGGGCTGGCGCCGATCTACGGGATCGCGCGCGACGCTTTGCGCCATGGCCACCACGGTCCGGTGGCGTTGTTCCATGGCACCGCCAACGTCGCGGGACTGTACCTTCAGGATCAACTCAAGGAGTTGGCGGCCGCCCACCCGAACTTCACCTACACGCCGACGACGCTCGATGCGGACGGTCCCATCGATCGCACGATACTGGCGCGGGTGCAGAACTTCACCGGTTGGCGGGCGTTTCTGTGCGGCGATCCGGGCATCGTTCAGTTATTGAAGAAGAAGCTCTTTTTGGCCGGCGCGGCGCTGAACGATATTCACGCCGACGCATTTCTACCCTCGGCTTAGCTGTGCTGTAATGCTCATGAGTGCAACTCAGCCTCCACTCCGACTACGCTTTGCGGGCACTGCTCTATCTTGGGGCGCACCCTGGCGCAGTTATTTCGACGAGCACGATCAGCGAGGCGTACGGAATTTCAAAGAACCATCTGGTGCGCGTGCTCCAGACGCTGCACAAGAACGGCTACGTGGAACTGCTGCCCGGGCGCTCCGGCGGGGTCCGTCTGGCGCAAGACCCCGCGGAGATCCGCCTGGGAGACGTGGTGCGGCACGCGGAACCGAACATGCGCCTGGTTGAGTGTTTCGACAAGGCGACCAATACCTGCCCGATCCACGAAGTCTGTTATCTGAAGAGCTGCCTGACCGAGGCATTACAGTCTTTTCTTGCGACCCTCAATCAACACAATCTGGCCGAGCTGCTGGCGCAGGGCCGCCGTAAAAAGCTTGAATCTGTATTCGTGCAACTGGAGGCAAGACCGAAGCCGGCGGTAAGGCCGGTTCGATAGTTCAGTTTTCAGGCGCGAACCCGCGAGCCTCTTGGAGTGCGCGGCGCGGATCATACCGCGGATTCGGCCCAGGGACGACGGATCCCGACGCTGCGATCCACTCGCGCAGTTTCCGCTGTAACTCGCGAGCTTTTGCGGGCTGCCGAGCGGCCAAGTTGCGTGTTTCCCCGATATCTTTTTCGAGGTTGAACAACTCGACCCTTGGGCGCGGTACATACTCGCGGGTCTCCAAATCCACATAGTCGCCGAAGGCTTCGATGAGCTTCCAGTTACCCTCGCGGATAACGGCCGATGGCGTTGCGCCCCAGCGGAGATCGTAGAAAGGCATGTACCAATAGAGGGCGCGATCCGCGAATCGGCCGTGGCGGGTGAGCAGGGGAAGAATGTTGGCTCCATCCTGCGTATAGCCTTGGGGAGCGCGAGCCCCGGCCATAGAAAAGAGCGTAGGCATCATGTCGACGATGTGGACGGGCGTATGGCACGTTGACCCCGGCCGCACCTGTCCGGGCCAGCGCACGAGCATCGGGACGCGGATGCCGCCTTCATACGCGGACCCCTTCATGCCCCGCAACGGAGCGTTAGGAAAGCCGCGCCATCCTTCGTCCAACCGGACGGCGGACCCATCGGCGGGGATCGCCGGATTTGGCAGGAAACTCCGCGATACGCCGCCATTGTCGGAGACGAAAAATACGGCGGTGCTCTCGCGCAGGCCGAAGGTATCCAGAGCGCCGAGGAGCCGCCCGATCGACGTATCGAAATGCTCGATGGCGGCCAGATAGGTTGCGTTGTTCAGGCCTTCTTCCGGGAATCCCTTTGCGCGGTACTTCGCGACAACGTCATCGGGCGCTGTCACCACGCCGTGGATGGTGTGGTGCGGCAGGTAGCAGAGGAACGGCTTCTGGCGGTTGGCTTCGATGAAAGCGATCGCTTCGGTGGTGAGCCGGTCCACGCCTTTGTCGCCGGTGCGCAGTTCGTCGGGACGGGGCGCCGGTTTTGCGGTGACATCGAACCCGTAGTGATGGGCGGCCTTCTGCTTCAAGCCCGCGTAGTTACCATCGGGGCCGTTGGTAAGGTGCCACTTGCCGATGCAAGCCGTCGAATAGCCGGCCGCCTTCATGCCCTTGGCCAAAGTGAATGCTTCGCGTGGGAGCTGATCTTGAAACTTCGGCTCATGCATCTTCGCCCAGTGGAGCCCGTAAGGCGGAATCACGTGCCACATGCGATTGCGCGCCGTGTATTGCCCGGTGAGCAATGTGGCGCGCGTTGGCGTACATTGCGGGGTAACGTAGGCCTGCGTGAACTTCATCCCTTCCCGCGCCAGGCCATCGATGTGGGGCGTGGGTACAAGCTGATTGCCGTAGACGCCGGTGGATGGCCACCCGAGATCGTCCATCAGGATGAAGAGGATGTTCGGAGGGCGGCTGGCCGTGGGCATTGCGGACGCGCAGGCCGCCGCACCCGCCAAAAAAGAGCGACGCGAAACCATTACATTGCGGGCGTGGGCAGCACGAGAATGCCCCACGGACGGTCTGCCGCCTTTACCTTTTTGCGGATGCTGCGCGAAGCGGTGTCGATCGCGGAGATATCGCCGCCGGGGCCATTCGCCGTATAGATGGTGTTGCCATCCGGAGAGAGCCCGATGCCCCAAGGCCGTTCTCCGCCTTCAAAAGAATCGAGCACCTTGTTACTCGCGGTGTCGATCACAAAGACCTTGTGGAACCGTCCGGTACTCACGTAGAGCTTAGAATTGTCAGGCGACAACACCAGCCCCATCGGCTTTACGTCCTTGTGTCCGAGATCGATCAGTTGCAGCAGCGCATGTTTGTTGGCGTCGATCACGGCTACGGCGGCGTTGTTCTCGAGCGATACAAACGCGCGTGAGCCGTCCGCCAGGAAGACCACCGACCGCGGCCGCTTGCCGACGCGAAACTTCTTAATCGCTTTGTTGGCCGCCGTGTCGATCACCGAGATGGTCCCTTCTTCTTCCGAAGTGACGTAGACAAATTTGCCATCGGGAGTGAGAGTGACTCCTTCGGGCTCACCACCCACACCGACGGTGGCGACCACAGAATCATTGGATAGATCGACGACGCTCACCTTGGCGTCGTCCTCGTTCGAAACATAGAGGTACCGGCCGTCCTTGGAGAGATCGAACGATTCCGGATCCTGCCCCGCGCGGATGATCTTAACTACTTCGAGCGTGGACGCGTCGACAACGCCGACACCATCGGCACCCCGATCCGGCGGCGGCAGGGTGCTCTCGTCCACTCCGGGCGGCGCAAATGGCGATCCGCTAAGCGCGACGTAGATGAGCTTTCGGTCTGGCGATGCGCGGATCCCGCGCGGCCGTTTGCCGAGCGGCAGTGTTTTAATCACTTCGTAACTGGCTGAATCGATCACGCTGAGTTCGCCCGAGGCTTCGTTGGTAACGAAGATACGGTGATCGCCCATTGGCTTCTTCTCCGGCGCCCTCGTTTCTTCGCGGGGAGCACTGGAACAGGCAACTAACAATCCGGCGCTGAGCGCCCCGATGAACTGCTTGCGGTTCGTCATAACTGGACCTACCTATTATTCATCACGAAGCCGTACAAGGTGCCGCCGGCCGCTACCACCACCCATTGCGCGCCGTCCATCTGATAAGTGATCGGGCCATTGGTGACGTTGGTGCCCAGGTTGGCGTGCCAAAGCGGATCGCCGGTAGCGGCATCGAATGCCACGAAATTACCGTCGGGATCGCCACCGAAAACCAGCTTACCCGCGGTGGTGAGCAAGCCGCCGCGAGACCCGCCGCTTTCGAACTTCCGGCTCCAGCGGATCTTGCCCGTTTTGTAATCGATGGCTTGCAGCATCGCCTGTTGCCAACCGCTGCGATCGTTGCCGCCCCAGCCTTCGGGTTTCTCCGAGTCGTCGAAGATGTAATAGATGCTGTATGCCTGCGAAGCGTTCACGTAGAACAACCCCGTATCGGGATTGAATGCCGGCGGATACCAGTTGGTGCCGCCGCCTTGATTCGGACTCACCAAAGCGCCATCGACCTGCGGATACTTGGCCGGATTTGGAATGGGGTGCCCCTCTGGATTCACGCCGCTAGCCCAGTTGGTTTTCACGAATTCGCTGGTGACGACGCTCTTACCGGTAGCCCGATCCAGCACGAAGAAGAATCCGTTCCGGCTTGCCTGGGCGACCAGCTTTCGTTTTTGCCCGTTGATCTCGCCGTCGATCAGGACCGGCGTCTCCACACCGTCCCAGTCATGTGTGTCGTGAGGCGAAACCGAGAAGCCCCAGGCCATCTTGCCGGTATCGGGATTCACGGCCATGATGGACTCCGTGAACAGATTGTCGCCCATCCGTCCCTTGCCGGCGATCACTGGCTGCGGGTTTCCGGTTCCGAAGTAAATCAGGTTCAACTCCGGATCGTAGGTGGGAGTAACCCAGGTCATCCCGCCGCCATGCTGGGCCGCCTCGAGACTTGGCCAGGACTCGAGACCGGCGTCGCCCTTCTTCATCGGCACAGTGTAAGTTCGCCACTGCAGAGCGCCGGTTTCCGGATCGTGCGATTCGATGTAACCGGGCGCGTCCAAATCGTCGCCGCTGACGCCGGTGACGATATGATTGCCCACGACCAGCGGAGCCATTGAGGCGAAGTAGAACTGATCCAAATCGCAGATCGAGTGCCGCCAGCGCTCTTTGCCGTCTTTCAGATTCAACGAAATCAGATTGCAATCCGGAGTCTCAAAGTAGAGCCAG